>JBKKBS010000467.1:0-8929 GCA_046713815.1 Tepidiformaceae bacterium | reverse complement strand
CGAGCCCCGCCCCAATCTCCACGCCGGAGCTGCTCTGAACATGGATCCCGTACTGCTGCCCACCGATGCCCTCGTTGCCGGTGGTGTCAGTGCCAATCTTGTTGCCACGAACCATGAGCCCGGTGGCACCTACCTGGGTGCTAGAAATGCCGTCGTTGCCATTCCCGGAGATGAGGTTGACGTCAATCGCGAGGTTGTCGGGCGTCTGCGCCTGGATCCCGTCGCTACCGTTCCCGATGGCGGCGGTGCCGGCAGCGTTGGTGCCGATGAAGTTGTTCTGGATCACGGACCCAGCAGCCGCGCCGTTCAGGAAGATTCCGATGGACGCGTTCCCTGAGATGAGATTGCAGTCGCCCGCGCACACTCCGCCAGGAATGATTCCTGAAATGCCGCCGATTGTGGTGTTCGGCGAGTTAAAGACGCGGATGCCGAAGAGACTCCCCGGGGTTCCATTCGGGATTGGAACGGTTCCGAAGGCGTCCGTGCCAACGTAGTTGCCTCGGATCACCGTGCCGTTCGCTGTGCCCAAGAAGATCCCGGAGGAGGAGTTGCCGGAGACGGTGTTGCGTTCAAGGACGTTGTTATCCGACCCAGAGAAAATGCGGATGCCGATGCCGCCGTTTCCGAGCGGCCCAACGCCTGTGACATCCGTCCCAATGTAGTTCCCGCTGACCCGCGCTCCTGACGCAGGACCGCTGATCCGGACGCCATCGTCCACGTTTCCAGAGATGAGATTGTCCGCGAGCGCGGTGTTGATCCCGCCCTGGAGCTCCACACCGGCGTCGCCATTCGGTCGCGCGGCGGTGCCCGTCACGTCCACTCCGATAAAGTTGCCCTGGATGACGGTCCCGGAAGTCAGGTTAGTGACCAGGATACCGCGGGCGAAATTCCCGGAGATGAGGTTGCAGTCGCCGGTGCAGTCCCCGCTTGGAGTGACGCCGCCGATGATGGTGCCCGCGCTGCTGATGATCCTCACCCCTGCATCGCCCATGTTCGGTAGTGCGGCGAAACCAGTAATCGCCATTCCGATGCGGTTGTTTGTGACGACCGTGTCCACCGCGCCGCCGCTAATCAGCAGGCCATTTTCGAGATTGCTTGAGAGGGCGTTCCCACGAACCACGGTGCCGACGGAGACGTCGCCGACCAATATTCCGCGAAGATTGGCGGCGGGTGCTGTGCCCGCTGCATCGACACCGAGGTGATTACAGGTGAGCGAGACATTGTCTGTGCTGACGCGGATTCCCCACGTTGTGGTGAACCCACCAATCGCCAGACCTCGGACTGAGCTCCCGTCGGCCGATCCGCTGAGAACGAGCCCATTCAACCCCGCCCCGCCCGCAATAGCAATGAGCAGCGTTCGCGGCGAGAAGCTGTTCGCGCTGCATACCGCGCCCGGTTGCGAGGCGCCGTCGAGCATCAGGGGCGCCGAGATCGCGGGCAGCGCGGTCACTGGAGAAATCGTGTGCGCGCCGCCGGCCCCGATATTGAATTCGATCGCGTCCGTGCCCGCGGTGGCGTTCGCTTCCTGGATCGCTGCCCGAAGGGTGCATTCCCCCGCGGTGACCGTCTGACAGATCCCGTCGCTCGTGCTTCCGATGGTCCCGCTGTCGCCCGCGCTGTTCACGACAAAGCCCCGCTCGTACGCGCCTACGTCGCAAACGGCGCCAGCGACCGCGTCGCCGTCGATTGGGCGACGGACGCCGCGCTGATCGGTGGCCGCACAGGCGGCGTTGCTGCCCGCATCGATCGCGGGGGAGGCGGACAGCAGGCGCATCGTCTGCGTCGGTCCGCCGTGGTCCGCAAGCGAGCCGAGCATCGGGTCGGTTATGGTTCCCGGGCAGTCGTTCCCGCTCGGGAACGAGATGTTGTCGCCGAAGCCGCCGATTGGGCCGCGGCAGTTGTTGGTGGAGCTGCCGGAGAGGATAGAGTTCCTGACCGAGAGCGTGCCCGCCTGGTTGCCTAGCGAGTCCCCATCGCTAGGGAAGCCCACCGGCGCCCCGTTGTCCGCGAAGGTGCTGTTGGTAACGACCATCGTCCCGACGCGGTTATCGACGGCGCTGTTGAGCGCCCTGTTGCCGACGAAGGTGCTGTTCGTGATCGTGATCGACGCGCTGTTGTTGTGGATCGCGCCGCCGTTGCCTTGCGAGACAACAGCGGTGTTCGCGGTAAACGTGCTGCCCTCGATCGTCGTGGTCGGCCCGTTGGGGTAGACTGCTCCGCCGCTGATGTTTGTCGAGTTCGCATTGAACGTGGAGTCGATGATGGTCAGCGTAGACCCGCCCGCTGAGGACACTGCACCACCGCCCACCCCGGCAAAGTTCCCGGTGAACGTCGTGCGAGAAATCGTCGTGGAGCCAGCTGCGCCAAGGACAGCACCACCAGCCCCGAAGGGGTCGGTGGCGTCGTTCCCAGTGAACGCGCTGAAGTCGATCGTGACCGTGCTTCCGTCGTTGAGGATCGCGCCGCCCCCGTTGCCGGGAGCAGTGACCAGACCGTTGATGACGGTGATCCCGCTGAACGTGACCACGGTGCCCGTGTGCGTGTGGAAGGCACGGTCGAGATTGTTGGCGTCGATGATCGTGGCGCTTGCTCCCGCGCCCGTAATGGTCAGGTCCTGAGTGATGTCGAGGTCGCCAGTTGCGCCCGCATCCTCCCCCGCCACCGCGATCGTGAGCTGGTAGGTGCCCGCGGGCAGCACGATTGTGTCCGCGCCGCCGTTGGCATTCGCCTCCTGGATGGCGGCCCGCAGGGTGCAGACGCCGGAGGCGGTCAGGCAGGCGCCATTGCCAGGTGCCGCGTCGGGCGCGTCGGCGGTGCTGTTCACCGTGAGCGTGGCCGCGAACGCGACCCGGGCCTCGCGCTGGAGGACCAGGGCCGTCCCCAACAGGACCGACGCCAATAGTGCGATGCGTGCCCACACGGGCATCCTCGTCCGGAAACTCTGAGCCGTTGCGACCATGATCGATTCCCCCGATTCCTCGTCCACGCGCTGTTCACGCGGCGTACACCTGGCGGACACGCTTCCCGATAACGCGTCCTATACCGCCTCTTCTGTTGCGGCGACAATACTAGGGTGCGGATTACTAACGGGATCCCTACGGTGGGCGTTACGTGACGTGATTCACACAGAAACGGCAAGTTCATCCGAATTTCATTCGCCCTGTGGCAGAATCGTGCCCAGACGATAGTCCGGGCCGGTTGGAAGAGGCACAGTGTGACGTTGATCGAACGATCGCTCCCAGCCGAGACGGGACGGTTCTTGCCGTACGTTTCGCGGGCCGCGTTGGAGTGGTCCGGGGGCACCCCGCCTGCTCACTTCGCCATGCCGGGCACACTCGTATTCGTGGACATCTCCGGCTTCACAGCCCTCTCGGAGCGCCTGGCGACACGCGGAAAAGTCGGATCCGAGGAGATCACGTTCGTGATTAACGCGTGTTTCAGCCGGCTGCTGGCGGAGTCCTACCGGTTTGGCGCCGATCTTCTCAAATTTGGCGGCGATGCCCTCCTCCTGCTCTTCTCGGGTGATGGCCACTCTCTTCGCGGCGCTGCCGCGGCTGTCGCGATGCGCGCGGAATTGCGCACGGCGGGAAGCCCGGAGATCACGGGAGGCATCCAACTGCGCATGTCCGTCGGTTTGCATTCGGGCGTGTTCGACCTCTTCCTCGCCGGGGCATCGCACCACGAACTGGTCATCTCGGGCCTCGCGGCCACGGCCACGAAGGCGATGGAACACGCCGCGCAGGCAGGCGAGATCCTCGTTAGCCCCTCCACGGCCGCCGTGTTGCCTCAGCGCCTCCTGGGCTCAGCGCGGGGAGGAGGCGTGCTGCTTGCGCGCGCGCCGGACCTGGCGGGAATGGCGCCGCGGGAATTGGCGCCGCAGGGGACCGGCCACGTTGATCTCCTCGTCCCCAAGGCCCTGCGCCGCTACCTCGGTACAGCGGCCGCGGATGGGGAGCACCGGCGGGTGGTCATCGGCTTTGCCGCCTTCAGCGGTGTGGACGCGCTCATGGCCGCGGGTTCCACAAAATTCGTAGCGGAGGGTATCCATGAGATCGTCACGTCGGCCCAGGAGGCGGCGGCCGAGTTTGGCGTGTGCTTCCTGGGCACGGACATCGAAGCAGACGGAGGCAAGATCATCCTGACGGCAGGGGCACCCACGATCGCAGCGGACGACGAGGAGCGCATGTTGCTCACCGCCCGCCGGATCGTGGAATCGCCATCACACTTTAGTGTGCGTATCGGCGTGAATCGGGGGCATGTGTTCGCGGGCGATGTGGGTGCGGAGTTCCGCAGGGCATACACGGTCATGGGCGATGCCGTGAACCTGGCGGCGCGCCTCATGTCCCGTGCCGCCGCGGGAGAGATCCTGGCCTCTCCAGGCGTGCCTGCCCGCGCACGGACGGTCTTCGCGTTAACGGACGTTGCACCATTCATGGTGAAGGGTAAGGAGTTCCCGGTCCCGGCGCGGATCGTTGGGAAGGCTCAGGGGACGCGGCAGGTAGCGCAGGCCTTCAATCTCCCCTTTGTGGGCCGCGAGACCGAGATGAATACCCTCCTCGCCGGTGTGGAAGCAGCCCGCGAAGGGTCTGGCGGCGTGGTCGAGATTCGGGGAGAGCCCGGGATCGGGAAGACGCGACTGATGGAAGAGCTGATCGCACGCGTGCCGGACGTGCGATCCTTTCGCTTCATCTCCGACCCTTACTCGCAACGAGTCCCATACCTGGCCTTCCGGCAGGTTATCCGTGCTGTTGCGGGAATCACCTCCGGGGGAGCGCCCGGAGGGAGGCAGCTCACCACGGTCGTGGCAAGGTCTGCGCCGCAACTCCGGCCGTGGTTGCCGCTCCTTGCCGATGTCGCCGATGTACGGGTTGCAAGCACTCCCGAAAGCTCCGCACTGGACCCGAGGTTCCGGGCCGCGCGCGTGAATGACTCCGTCGTTTCCCTGTTGAGCACCCTCATTCGTGAGCCAGCGATGATTGTTTTCGAGGACCTGTACTACCTCGACGGCTCGTCGCGTGAGCTGTTGCTCGCACTCCTGCGTGTGAGCGGCGAGCGACCATGGTTGGTGTGCCTGCTTAGCCACGAGGCGGACGAGGCGGTGGTGGGAGCTGACATCGAGGGAACGCTGTTGCATCTGCTCCCGTTGACCGACGGGGAAAGCATGGAACTCGCCTCGGTGGCGACGGAAACGACCGGAGACCGGTTCCCCGGAGCACGTGACCGTGCGGGCGGCAATCCACTCTTCCTGCTTGAGCTCGTCACCGCTATGGCTGCCGGAGGAGCGCCCGCCGAAGCGTTACCCGATAACGTGGAAGCGCTGATCTCCGCCCGCATCGACGAACTCGATCCGCATGATCGCCGCTTCCTGCGCATCGCCTCGGTCCTCGGATCGGTGTTCCCGACGGCGGTGCTGGAGCAATGCATAGCGGCCACACCGGACTGGGCGCCCACGGAAGGCTCGTGGATCCGGCTCGCGCCGTTTATCGAACGCTCCGAACGCGACATCGTGCGGTTCCGGCACCGCCTGTACCGCGACACCGCGTATGAGGGGCTCCCGTACCGCGCGCGCCGTACGCTACACCTGCAAGTCGGGCGCATTCTCGAGGCGGCGCCGGGCGCGGAAGAGGACCAGGTGGAGGCGCTCGCTCTTCACTTCTCGCGCGCCGGCGTCGCCTCCGAGGCCTGGCGCTATTCCGTGCTCGCCGGCGACCGGGCACGAGCCAAGTACGCGAATATCGAATCGGCGGAGTTCTACAGTGAGGCACTTCGAGCCGACGAAGGCAGCAGGGTCGCGCCACCAGCTGAACTGGAACGAGTGCGCGAGGCGCGCGGCGACGTGCTCGAACTGGTCGGCCGATACGACGAAGCGGACGCCTCATACGCCCGTGCGATGGCGACGACGACGATCGAGGGCGCGGCAAAGGCTCGACTGGTGCGCAAGCGCGGGTGGGTGCGCGAGCGTTCGGGCGACTGGGAGCAGGCGCTGCGCTGGCATCGGCGATCGCTACGCTTGGCCGAGGCGATCGTGGACCCTGACGAGCGTGGCGAAGCGGAGGCGGAGGCGCTCGTGGCGAACGCTGCGGTGAAGTTCAGACAGGGCCGTTACCGGGACTGCTTGAAGTGGGCTCAGCGCGCGATGGTGGTTGCCGAGGCGAGCCGCCTTAACGGCCCACTTGCGCACGCATATTTGCTCATTGACCACGCCCTCTCGTTCCTTTCCCGCAAGAAAAGCGCCGGATACGCGGGCCGGGCGCTCGAGATCTATACGACGCTGGGTGACCTCGTCGGCCAGGCAAACGTACTGACGAACCTCGGCGTCGATGCCTATTACCGAAATGAGCTGGACGAGGCGGTCGATTACTGGCGCCGTGGGAAGGACGCGAGCGAACGGGCTGGCGATGCCATGGGCGCGGCCCGTCAGAGCAACAACATCGCGGAAGTGCTCTCCGACCGCGGAGAGCTTCGCGAGGCCGCGAGGCTGTTCCGCGAAGCGCTGGCTGTCTTCAGCGGCGCGAACTATGCGCTCGGCATCGCCTACGCGAAGAGCAACCTTGGTCGCGTGGCGACGCGCGCGGGCAGCCCGAACGAAGCAGCGCCCCTGCTCGAGGAGGCATTGGCCGAATTCCGCAGCCTCGGAGCCGACCAGCTCGTGGCGGAGACCGAGGTACGCATTGCCGAACACCTGCGGGCGTCGGCAACCGAGAGTGATCTGCGCGCGGCGGCGATTGTGGAAGATGTCCTGCGCAGGCCTTCGTCGGCTTCAGACGGCGCCTCTCGAACCCACTTGCGGCGGCTTCGCGCCATGTCTCTGCTGGGAACAGGACAGGTGGACCTGGCGCGCGCCGAGCTCACGGCGGCTTACGGTGAAGCGGAAGCCGCCGGCATGCACGAACAGGCCGCGGAACTAAACCGCCTCGTCGCCTCCCTCCACGCGTGAACGCCAACCGTCGCCGGGATGAGCGCGCCTTGCGGCCCCGCCCGTCGCTCGCGTGAATCGATTGCCCTAGCGTCCTGAGTCTAAGATCCATAATCCAAACAGTGGACGTATCGTGCATAGAATCTGAGGTGCGCGTGACAAGAGGACGACCAATCCAAGCGGTGATTCTGCGGCCGCGCGCGCGAGACGCTCGATCGATGGATGCGGCGGCCGACCACGCACAGGCGCTGGCGTTCCGGGCGCGGATTGTGCTCGCTTGCGTGGACGGCAAAAGCAAAACGGCGGTAGCCGAAGGCCTCGGGATCACACGGTCGACGGTGGGCAAGTGGCGGCGAAGATTCATCGAGTTCGGCGTTGATGGATTGCTTGATGAGCCGCGGCCCGGACTGCCACGCAAAGTAACGGATGAGCAGGTGGAAGTGTTGCTGATCCGGACGTTGGAGACGATGCCGACGAACGCAACACACTGGAGCACTCGCTCCATGGCTCAAGCGAGCGGTCTGAGCCAAAGCACCGTCGGTCGTATTTCTCTACATGAACCCGCCGGACCGCGCCCCTCGTGCTTTGCGTAGATGAGAAGACCCAGGCGCAAGCACTCGACCGCACGCAACCGTTGTTGCCGATGCGTTCGGGACAAGTTGAGACCGCGAACTCATGACTACGTCCGGCACGGGACACCCTCACTCTTTGCCGCCCTGGATGTAGCGACGGGCGAACATCGGCCAATTCCACAGGCAGCACCGCTCAGTTGAGCTGCGCTCGTTCTTTAACCGGATTGACGCCGTCATCCCTGCGACCGTGGAGGAGATCCGTGTGATTCTTGATCACTCGAGCACACATAAGACCCCGCTCATGCGCCAGTGGTTCGTCGCCCACCCCCGCTATCACCTCCACTTCACGCCAACATCTGCATCGTGGCTCAACCTGGTCAAGCGATTGTTCGCCGAGATCACCACAACAACGCATCCGTCGCGGAGCGTTTCGTAGCATGCGCGAACTCGAACAGGCCATCGACCTCTACCTCAAGAACCACAACGAGAATCCCGGGCCCTTCACCGGGACGAATCCGCCGATGAAATCCTCGCCACTATCGCCCGCTTCTGTAAACGAACTTCGGAGTGGGGACACTAGCCCCTAGGCCCCCACTCCGTACGATCCTCGACAGACGCTCCCGAGGTTGCCCCGCATGCCCGACGCACCCATCCGCGACATCGTCACTTACTACGAAGATGCCGGTTCTGGTGACCCGCTTATCCTCATCATGGGCTTCTCCGGCGACCTCCAGGGGTGGGCCTTCCAGGTGCCGGCGCTGTCGAAGCAGGCACGCGTCATCACCTTCGACAACCGCGGCGCCGGGCGCACGTCCGCGCCAGACAAGCCATACACGATCACGGGAATGGCCGAAGATGTGGCCGCGCTGATGGACCGCCTCGGCATCGCGAAGGCCAATGTGCTCGGGTTCAGCATGGGCGGCTACATCGCCCAGTCACTCGCGCTCGCCCACCCGGAGAAAGTGGACAAGCTCATCCTCCTCTCCACGGCGCCGGGCGTTGATGGTTATGGCCGCGCGGTCGTGAAGTCATTCATGGACGTGCGCCGCTCGAACCTGTCGCGCGAGCAGTTCGTGCGCTTCATGGCGCCGTGGCTCTACAGCCCGGACCTGCTGGACGACGCTGACCGGCTGGAGCGATCGGTGTTGAACAGCGTGAACAATCCCCACGCGCAGCAAGACCACTCCTTCCTCCGCCAGGCAGAAGCGATCCTCGGCTGGGACATCGAAGGCCGCCATGGGGAGATCAAGCAGCAGACGCTCGTCCTCTGCGGCAACGACGACATCCTCGTGCCGCCGCGCAACTCCGAAAAGCTCGCGCAACTCATTCCGAACGCGTCGCTAAAGATGCTCTCCGGCGCCCATGTCGGCGTGATCGAGTACGCGAACGAATACAACGCCGCGATCCTCGAGTTCATCGGGGCTGCCGTCCCCGCTGGAGC
>JBKKBS010000466.1:0-5762 GCA_046713815.1 Tepidiformaceae bacterium | reverse complement strand
ATTACGCGCACACCGGCGATGCCGTGCGCAAGGTTCTCGAAGTGCTTCGCGACGTCTCCCGCGGCAAGCTCATCATCGTCGTCGGCGCGGCGGGTGAACGTGATCCCGGCCGTCGTTTCGGCGTCGGCCGCGCTGCCGCCGAGGGCGCCGATTTCGCCGTGTTCACGAACGAGGACCCGCGCAGCGAAGACCCCGCCGCCATCGTGCGTGAAATCGGCCGGCATGCGAGCGATGCGGGTCGCGTCCCCGGCGAGGACTTCATCGAAGTCGAAGACCGCCGCGAGGCCATCCGCGTTGCCCTCCAGCGCGCACGGCCGGGCGACATCGTCGTGGTCGCTGGCAAGGGCCACGAGCAGTCTATAATCTACGGTACGGAGGCGCGGCCCTGGGATGACCGCCAGGTTGCGCGGGAAGAGCTGGCAAAGCTCGGGTTCAGCGCCGGATAAGCCGCATGGCGTTCGCGTTTGGCCCGAAAGATCGAGCGTCCGTATACTCGAATACGGACCAGCAACCTGGTCCCGCCATCCGCCCCATTACTCGAGGTTGAACCCATTGGCCAAGCGCAAGCGCCGTGAGCAGCAGCACCTGCGGCAAGAATCCACACGCCGGAAGAATTATGCGATCGGCGGCACCGCTCCGCAGGAGGTCTACCGGCCGGGCTTCCCCATGAACATGCTGGGAAACCTGAAGGTCTTCTCGATCGTCGGCGTTGTCATCATCTTCATATTTATCGTCACGGCTATTTGGACGAACCCCGGCCAGGACACCGAGGCCGCGCCCGACCCGACCGTCACACCCACGGCGTCGGTGAGCGCCACCGCCTCCGCGTCCGCGACCGCCAGTGTCACGCCCGACACCAAGACCTTCTCAGCGGCCGAAGACGCGATCGACGAGACGAAGAACGACTACACCGCGATTGTGAAGACGAACAAGGGCGACTTCGTGATCAAGCTATTCGCCGATAAGTCACCGAACACGGTGAACAGCTTCGTCTTCCTGGCCCGGAAGGGCTACTTCGACGGGCTTAACTTCCACCGCGTGCTCGCCAACTTCGTCATCCAGACGGGCGATCCCAAGGGCGACGGCAGCGGCGGGCCGGGCTACAACACGAACGACGAGCCCAACCAGACGCGCAACACGCGGGGCACCATCTCCATGGCCAAGGCGGGTGCGAACAAGTTCGCTGGCAGCCAGTGGTTCGTGAACCTGAAGGAGAATAAGTCGCTCGACTTCGATGCCGGCGGCGGCAACCAGTTCTACCCCTTTGGCGAAGTCACCTCCGGCCTCGACGTGGTGGACGCCATTTCGAAGGTGGCCGTGGACTCCCCGTCCACGGGCAAGCCAGTCGAGCCCGTGACCATCTCGACCATCACGATTGAAGAGAAGCCCAGGTAGCTCCGAATCCGGTCGCTCGCCGGCGTCTGCCCTTGGTCGATCTCCACATGCGACGAATGCGGACGAATCTATAGTTGCGTTCGGGTTCGCGAGCGCGAGAATACGCCCGGGAGCGAGACCACCGTGGTGGTGCTGGATGGGACTGGTGTCCATCTACCTCGTGCGGCCACTGATCGCGGTGGCGGTGTGCGTCGCCGCCGCGTTGCTGGTGGAAGGGCCGGCGGACAGGTTTGCGCAGGTCGCGCTGGTGATTCCGACCCTCGTCGCGCTCCTCCTCTGTGCCATCGATTGGAATCGGATGGCGTTCGGAGCCGCTGGCTTCGTGGGCGCCGCGGTCTTGGGCCTCACTGTCGCTGGCCGCGAGGCGTCCGAGACGATCACAGGCTACGACCTCACGTTCCTGGTGAACTGGGCCATCATTTCCGCCTTCAGCGGCCTTCCCGTGTATGGCATCTGGTATGTCTGGGGCGCGACGGGCGAGGTGCGCAGGGGCATCGACGAGCTGGTGGATTTGCGTAATGACCACCGTCGGGGGGTCGAGGAACCCGACACCCGGTCACGGGGCGCGACCGGCGAGAGTGGGCCGGGGCCAGCGGAGACAATCCCTGGGGCCCCGGCCTCCGGGGCAGGCCCGACGGGAGTGGATCCACCAGCCACTGCGCGGACCGCCGCCACCACGTCGGAGAAGCCCGCCAACTTCGCGGCCGAGGAACTGGTTGCGTCTATCGAGGCCTACCAGGTCAATGGTCAGCCGTGGTGGAAGTGCATGGAACCGCACGTCATCGTCCAATATGGCGACCGGGCGCAAATGGAACTCGAAAGCCGGGTAGTCCCGTTTCTCGGATGGGCGCGGGAGTTAGCACCGGTCCGGCGGCCGGGGACACGAGTCCAGCGTAAGCCAGGACTGTTCACGTTCCAATTCGCGATGGGCCAAAAACCGCCTGAAGACGACCTGACCGTGACCTGGACCCGAGCCGGATGAGGGGTTGGCTCCGGTTTTCACAACGTGATAGGTGCAGAGGCCGGACATTTTAACGGCCGACCTGTACAGTATTCCTGTACCGGAGGCCAAATGGAGACCAGTTACACCTACGCACGGGAGCACCTCGCCGAGCTTTGGGACAAGGCCACCGGCGACTGTGAGCCCGTAATCCTGAAGCGTCGTGGGCACGAAGATGTCGCGCTCATCTCTGCCGCCGAGTTGCGGAGCATGACAGAGACGCTCTACCTGCTCCGCTCGCCTGCTAATGCGCGCTGGCTGCTCGAAGCGATGCGGGAGCTGGATGAAGGTCGCGGCGCCGATCTGACCATTGACGAGATGCGCGAGCACGCCGGTCTTTCGCCCGCATGAGTGAACGGTTCGTCGCGCTGGTCTCCAGCCAGTTCCTCGCCGATCTGACCTACTGGGTGAAGACTGATCGACGGCTGGCGCTGCGTGTGCTGGTGCTCACGGAGGAGTGCCTCCGCGACCCCTTTCATGGCGCTGGACAGCCGGAAGCGCTCAAGCACTGGCCCGGTGGCGCATGGTCCCGGCGCATCAACCAGGAACACCGCCTCGTGTACCGCGTCCACGAGCAGCAAGTCGAGTTCCTCGCAGCCCGGTACCACTATGGCTGACGCGCACGTCGCCCTTCTCCACCGCAGTGGAGCGGGGTTGGGGATGAGTGGTCACTCTTCAACGATGTCCGGGGGCCCGATGAGCCCATGCTTCGACGAGTGTCGCTCCACTAACACGATCATCAGAAGGAACGGAAAGAACAGCACGAACGCTCCCCCGGCCAGTAGCCATTCCGGGATGATGGCAAGCAGGATAGCGCAGGCCGACGTAAATCCCATGCCGATGATGGAGATGATGCGTCCCGCGACTACCCACGGGGTGATTGGCGGATTCACGTTCACGCCGCCCATGATCGCCCGGAGATCCGAGCCGGTCTAGCACAGGTCGGCGGACGTTCAAATGCACTATGGACACACAGAGACCCACGGAGATCTATTTCACTCTCCGTTACTTCGTGACTCCATGGTCAAGCAATCGCTCCGATTGACCGGCTCGGTGCATGGCAGGAAGAATGCCCAACACCGCAGGAGGCCCGCGCCATGACCGCACCCACAACCGAACGTCTTCCTCGATTCGATGATCTGCCCGCCGTGGAAGGTGCGCCACCCCAGTCGGCCTGGTGGCTGTTCGGGCGTGACGACCAGGTCGGGATGATGAACCTCCAGACGCCGGAACGAATCGCCGGCGCTGCTCGCCTCGTTGAGAGGGGTGCGATGTTCCCCTTGAACTGGGACCTCGAACTCCCCAACCCGCCCCTTTATGGCCGCGGAGCCGTCCGCCAGACGATCCTCCGCCGCCCGACCGCGAACGATGACGTGCTCGACAACTTCTTCCCCCAGGCGAGCAGCCAGTGGGACAGCCTCATCCACGTCGGCCACTCAAAACACGGTTTCTACAACGGCATCACCCAGGCCGAGATCACCGGCGAGCCCGGCTCGAGGGGCGGCATCGAGAACTGGGCGCGAAGAGGCATCGCCGGACGCGCCGTCCTCCTCGACATGGGCCGCTACCTTGCCGCGCAGGGCTCGCCCCTCGATTGCGGCACCGATACTCGCTTCACGGTCGAGCAGGTCGAAGGCTGCCGCGCGGCCCAGGGCGTGGAGATCCGCGAAGGCGATGTGCTCCTCATCCGCACGGGCTGGACCTCCTGGTACATCGAGCAGGACATCGTCAAGCGGCGGGAACTCTCGAACCGGGATCTCCTGCTCGCGCCCGGCCTCCAGGCGGGCGAGGCGATGGCACGCTACCTCTGGGACCTCCACATCGTGGCCGCCGCCAGCGACGTGCCCGCGCTCGAAGCGTGGCCGCCGAAGGCCGACACAGGCGGCTTCCTGCATGAGTATCTCATCGGCCTCTTCGGGATGGCCATCGGGGAACTTTGGAACCTTGAGCCACTCGCCGACGACTGCTCCGCGGACGGCCGATATGAGTGCTTCTTCACCTCGGCGCCGATCAACAAACTGGCCGGCATCGGTTCGCCCCCCAACGCGATCGCCTTCAAATGACCGCCGACATCCCGGAGAACGTCCGTGATTTTCTCGAAACGATGAAGGTGCCGGGCGTGCTCTCCACGCTCGGGCGAGATGGCGAGCCCATCACCTCCGCGGTCTGGTACGGCTTCCATGAGGGCGACATTGTCGTCTCCACGCCCGCCGCCCGGCCCAAGGCCCGCAATGTGCGCAACGACGCCCGCGTCTCGTTCCTCGTGGACACCAAGGAGCGGCCGTACCGGGGTGTCGCGATTGAAGGCGCGGCGGAAGTGATGGAGGACGCGGATCATTACGTGCTTCGCGCGATCGCCGAACGCTACCTTGGCCCCGTCATGCCCGACTGGATGAAGCAACGGACGGAGGGGCAGGCGCGTGTCACCATCCGAATCCGCGCTACGCGCGTGCGCCCGTGGGGCTTTTGAACGAAGTAGCTCACTCTTGTATTACTCGATGCGTTCCTAGCAGGACACGACCGAATTTACCGTCCCCGCAGCGGTAGGAGAGCTTGCCGATTCCCTCGAGACGCTGGGCTCCTGCCGACACCCTCGCGAAGCCACCGGTAGCTTCCCAAATAAGCATGCCCGCGAGGAGTAGTTGACCGTCTTCTTCTCTCGGCACTGCTCTCCCCCCTTCCGGGTCACCGGGTCCTCCGGTGTGACCTCGATAACTTATCGACCATCTGGCTCCCTGAGATCCCTCAATTACCACCCGTAATCCCGCTTCGTCCATTGCCTGAATCTCGGCGCCCGATCCCACGGTCAGGCGTTGCCGACTGTCCAGTCTGATCGTTGCGAAACTCAGGTCGCCCCCATCAGCGAGCAGCTCGTTCAGCCGCACCGCATCGGCCCTGCTGAACGCTACGCTAAAATCCTCAAGCGCGCGGACCATCTCGCCCAAGCACTCGGACGCTTCGAATTCACCTGGCACCAGTGCCCGCGTCACACCCGGCGACTGATTTCCGCCACGCAAGCTCAACAATGCCCCGGCTACGACTAAGGTGACCACGACCAGGGTGGATGCTACCCAAAGCCTTCGCATTCATTCCCCCTTCTCTCCTTAGCCCCGGGGCTCCCAACGGTAGTTCAAGCACTGTTCAACGCAAGACGAACGGCATCGCCCTTTTCTACAAGCCGCCTCACATCCTTCCAGGAGTTGACTATCCCACCTCCGAGAATTTCTAGTTCGTTGGAGATCACGTACGCATATGGCGACACTCTCACCTTAAATCGACGGTAAACCTTGTCGGAAATTGCTTCGGAGACGATGAAGCGAGTCGGCGCCACTGGAACAGGTTCGTCTAGCTCGTCGAACACGAACAA
>JBKKBS010000465.1:0-4806 GCA_046713815.1 Tepidiformaceae bacterium | reverse complement strand
GTGTTCACGGCCGTGGCCGCCGGGTCGCCAGCATCGCCACCGCCCAGGTCGATGCGCTCACTGTTTTTCTCGAAGTCCTGCACACTCGTACGATCGGCCCCACCGGCGGCGTCGCCAACGGGGTAATCGGAGGTGGCTGAGGTGCGGTTCGCATCGAGGTCCTTGCGAATCGTGAGCGGTTCGTGCTGGCGTCTCGCCGCTTCGAGCGGGCTGCCGTCATCAGCGGCGGCGTCCGTTACCTCCGCCTGTCCCTGCCGCTCCGTGGTCATGTTGGTCGACATCCGCGCCGGCGTGTTGTCGATGCGAATGGGGCCCGTCGCCTCGGTGGCGCCACCGGCATCGCCCTCCCGCTCATTGAAGAACTTGACCGTCCCCTTTTCCATCTCCGTGGCGTCGCCGGTGTCGTCCACGCCGCCAGGCGCCGCTTCCCGCGATGATTCGTTGGTCTTCTCGTTGTGTTTGGTCTTTGCCATTTCCAAAGGACCGCCCGGCTCACCAGCATCGGCCGGAGCTTCGCCTTCCGTGCGGTTGTTCTGAATGTTCGAACTCGTTTTCGTGACTGTCCTGGCAGTGGCCGAGACATCGCCGTCGAGGTCGCCGGCGCCGCCCGGCGCGTCATCATTGCGGGCATAGATGTTGCCGGCGGCTGAGCGGAACTCCAGGTCCGACTGGTTGTGCTGGATCACCTCGGCCGAGCCATCGCTGTTGACGTCGCCGGCCACCCCCGTCGGACCGTCCTCTTGCCCCACCCGGTCATTGGACTGGTTTGATTTTGTCTTATTCTTCAAGATCGCGGTCGCCATCTCATCGGGCACCCCATCGCCATCCGCGTCGCCGTCCGCCCCCGTCGAACCGTCCTCCTGGCCCAGCCGGTCATTGGACTGGTTTGATTTTGTCTTCTGCTTCATGATCGTGGTCGCCATCTCATCGGGCGCCCCATCGCCGTCCACGTCGCCGTCCGCTACCCGGTCTTGCATGATGACCGAGCCTGACTTACGGGCGCCATCGAGGGCCAGGCCGTCACCGTCGCTATCTGACCCTTCGCGCAGCTCGGCCCCCTTCGTCTGTACGGTCGTGCCGAGGACGAGGCGCGTGCCCTGGAGGTCGACGCTCGTGGGGATGGGGTCGCCGCTCGCGGTGTCCGGCTCCATGGCCTCGCCGGCCGCCACCCGGAAGGACTCCTCAGAGGTCTTTACGCCTCCCAGTACGACCTTGCCCTCGGCCGCGCCATCTCCGTCGCTGACGCCACCGCCGACGGTATCCGGGTTGTCCCGGTCGGTCAGCTTCGTTTCCATCAGTTCGGGGGATGCTTGTTCGACTGTCTTTGCCGCAAAGGGATTTCGAAGTTTGAATGCCATGTGATCCTCCCAGGGTTAGTTGGCCGTCTGAGACTGGCGCACTAGGTCCACGAACAGCGTGGAGGCTGGCCCGAACTGGGGCACAAGCGAATCGAACGCGGCGAGCTGGGCAGCGGTCACGGCCGTGGCTCGCGGATCGGAGGAGTTCGCCAGGTGCACGACGACGTGTTCTGGAGGGTAGAAGCGTCCCAGGTAGTCCGCCAGCGGCAGGTATGCGGCCGTGTCCGGCAGGATTGGCGCGGCGGATTCGCCGAGCGCAATCCCGGCCACCTGGAGGAGCAGGAGGGGGACAGACGCTTGCACCGGCAATTCCCGGGCGTAGAGACGCCGCGCGTCGAACACCTGGAGCCCGAAAGTGCCGACATCGAGCCCCACCTGGCAGACCGCGGCGTCAATGGGGGACACACCCGGCAGCACCTGAGCGGCAATCCCGCGTTCCTTCGCCTTCGTCAGCAGGAAGCGGTTCAGTGCATTCGAGAGGAGCGGATTGCCTTCGCTGAGGAGGACTACGGGCGGGGCGGCGACAGCCTCCCGCAGGATTGTGTCGGCAATATCGAGATATGCCTCGACGAACGATCGCGCTCCGGCGAAGCAGTTCGCCAGATCCACGCAGCGGACGCGTTGCGACCGGAGGTGCGTTTGGAGATTAGGGGGAAGGCCGATCGCGAATACGCGCGTAGCGCGGGCCACCGCGCGCTGCGACTCGACGGTGAGCTGGAGCGAGTCGCCCATGCCGTAGCCGGCGAGAATGAGAGCGTGGCGCGCCAAGGGAGACTCCTTCCCCGTCATGTCGGTGTTGACAGGTCACTATAGGCGGGAGGCGCGCATTCTACCAACGGGGTCGTCCTTAAAGAGTTACTCGACGGGCCCAGTCACCGGGATACGTAGCACGCAGTGTATGCCGTCCGCGACGCCAGGAATTGCGTGCGTCGGGGCGTTCCGGGAATCAGCGGTTCGACACAAGCGGAAGCCCGGCGATGGCCAGATCGCCGGGCTTCCTGAACTCCAACCAGGGAGCGGTGGCAGGGGTACATCTGCCATGGAGGGAATCACGCGGCTGTGCGGCTCCGGCTTGTCGAAGCGTAGTAGGTCATGCCGCGGGAGCGCGCGGCAAGCAGGTCGCGCTGGGCGCGGCGGAGGAACTCGCGCACCTCCAGCTCGCCTTCGTAGCCCGTGAGCGAAACCACGGGGAATACCTGGTTTGCGGCCTGCAGGGGAATACACGCGCCGAGGGCGGTGAGCACGCCGTCGGCCTTCTCGGCGGCCGAGCGGTCGCGGTCGTCGAGCACAACGGCGCCGAAGATGGTGCCCTGGAGGTGAGCGACGAAGTCGCCTTCACCAACGGCACGGCGCAGGCTCTTGGAGATGGCGGGGAGCATTCGGCCGTCGTCGCGCTTGTCGGAGTCGAGGCCGCCCAGGTCCGTGAGAACGAGGGAGAAGCCGCGACCATTGCGCACGGAGCGCATCATCTGGCGACGCAATTCGAAGACGAAGTGGCGGCTGTTCGGGAGGCCTGTCACTTCGTCTTCGTAGATGCGTCCTCGCATGCGCTCGATAGTGCGGTGGAAGCGGCGGCCCTGCTCCGACTCTTCGTACCAAAACTGGACATGGACGCCGGCAAAGAGGGCGGTGCTCATGCCCACGACGAGCCAATGGGCGCTGCCACCGGCGGTGACAATATTGACCGCCTCGACGCAGAAGATGATGACCCACAGCGCAAGCGTTACGGGGCGCAAGAGGCGCATGGCGGCGGGCGCCTCCACGGAGCCCATGGCATTGGGCTCGGTGGCGGGGAAGAGGAACGCGTTCAGACCTGGAGGCTTATTCACGCGAGGGCTCCTGGGTTTCTACCAGTAACTTCGCCATGCCAGGCGCTCGCCGATAGCCGGGGTTTGTAAACTGTCTGTAAAACGTGAGCCTGGCGGTAGGCGCGACTGAGGTTACCGCCGCTTCGCTGGCAAACCGACCAGGTAATTGTGGATGGCATCGGCGGCGCGGCGGCCATCGGCGAGGGCCGTGACGACCAGGTCAGCGCCGTTGACGTTGTCGCCGCCGGCGAAAACGCCAGGACGGGAGGTGCGGCCGGAGCGGTCGACCTGGATGAGCGCCTTGCGATCGGCCTTTATGCCGCTGGTTGAGGTGGGGACGATAGGGTCGGCGCCGTAGCCAATGGCGATGGCAACGGTGTCGGCCGGGAGCAAGTATTCGCTGCCCTTGACGGGGATCGGGCGGCGGCGGCCGCTTTCGTCGGGCTCACCCAGTTCCATCTTCTGGCACTCGACGGATGTAACTTTGCCGTCCCCATCGCCGATGATGCGCGTGGGGAGGGTGAGCATCTCGAAGACGACGCCCTCTTCGCGGGCGTTCTTGCGTTCCTCGCCGCGGCCGAGCATCTCCGCCTCGGTGCGGCGGTAGACGCAGGTGACGGTCTCGGCGCCGAGGCGGATGGCGGTGCGCACGCAGTCCATGGCAGTGTCGCCGCCGCCGATGACGACCATATTCGTGACCGCCGGCAGCGGCTCCCGCAGGTGCTCGGGAAGCTGCTCGGCCGTGAGGTTGCCACGTACGAGGAAATCGGTTGCCTTGTGCACGCCCTTAAGATTCTCGCCCTCAATCTCCATCTCATTGCCGACGCCGGCGCCCGTGCCGAGGAAGACGGCCTCGAAGCCGTCGGCAAAGAGCGAATCGAGGGTGATGTCGCGGCCGACGTAGGTGTTGCAGACGAAGGTCACGCCGAGCTTTCCGAGGTAGGCGAGGTATTCGTCGACGATGGCCTTGCGCATCTTGAAGTTGGGGATGCCATAGATAAGGACACCGCCGGGCTCGGGCCAGTACTCGTAGACGGTGGGCGTGTGGCCCTTGAGGGCAAGGTCCTCGGCGACGGCGAGGCCGGCTGGTCCGGAACCGATGACGGCGACCTTGCGGCCGGTCGCCTCTGGCGGGTACTTGGGCAGCGGATAGCCGCCGAGCTGCTGGCGCTGGTAATCGGTGGCGAAGGCCTCGAGTTTGCCGATGGTGACGGGCGGCTCACTCGTCCCGTCGGTGCGGATAGCGAAGCCGACGACGCAGGCGCCTTCGCAGAGCTTCTCCTGGGGGCACAGCCGCCCACACATCTCGGGGAGATTGCTGGTCTCGCGGAAGATGTTGGCGGCGCCGATGATGTCGCCCACCTCAAGCAGCGCAAACGAGCCGGGGATGTCGTTCGCGACCGGGCACGCCTCCTGGCAGGGCGCAGAGGGGCACTGGATACAGCGAGACGCCTCGATACGGGCGGCGTTGAGGTCGAAACCGAGGTAGGTCTCGTCGAAGTTGCGTTTGCGCGCCTCGGCGTCCTGCTTGGGGACGGGCTGCACATGGATGGCGAGGCGGCGAGAGACTTCGTGGGTCATGGGAAGGGGATCGTAACCGAACGCAGGGCATTAGGCACGGGGCAGGAGGCGGTGCGGGC
>JBKKBS010000464.1:0-3453 GCA_046713815.1 Tepidiformaceae bacterium | reverse complement strand
GGCCACAATCTTGCGCGCAGCAAGTACCCGGAAGGAGGCCAGATTCGATTCGCTGAATGGCCACCGATAACAGTATCGCCGCCGGCAAGCCGCTGACCGCCATGACCTCGGATATCCTGGCGGTCCGACATGGTGGGCGATGAGGGGCTCGAACCCCCGGCCTTCTCGGTGTAAACGAGACGCTCTAACCAACTGAGCTAATCGCCCCGCCAGACGATTGTCCAATCTAGACCACTGCCACGCAATGGAGCCCGAAGCGTAAGCGAGGGTTAGCGCAGTCCTAGGCGCTCCAGGAATGCGATCGCATCGCCCACGCGCTCGTCCGGCTGGTGCTGGTTGATCTCGAGCGTGTACCGGGGGAGATGGTTCAGGCCCGCGACCACGTAGTCCCAGTCGACATCGCCATCGCCGGGGGCACGGTGGTCGCCGATGCCCAGGACGTCGTGCAGGTGGGCTCCGATCGTGCGCATCGAGTGCGCATCCAACCATGAGCGCTTGTCCACGAACCCCAGCCGGTCGAGCACTTCGGCATGCCCAACGTCGTGCCAATACCCCGCCTGTTCAAGCGTGAACCCGTCGAGCAACTCCTCGTACTCGTCCACCAGGGGAATCTCGTGGTAGTGGTAACGGTTTTCGAGGCCGATGGCGATGCCATGCCGCTCGGCCTCGCGGACTAGCGACTTCAGCGCCTCTTTGGCCGCGGCGAGATAGGGGCCGCGCTCTTGCTCGCGCCTTCGCATTGCCGCGTTGCGCAGTTCCTCGAACCGCGGATCCTCCGCCCGCTCGGAGTCAAACATGCGCCGCATCTCAAGCTCCTCCGCGAACATCTCGGGCTCGTCCCCCACCTGTCCCAGGTGCACCACCAGCCGGTCCACGCCGATGCGCGCCGCCCAATCGATGCTCTCCACCGCGTAGTCGATCGCCGCGTTCCGTTCGTCTGCGTCAACAGCCGCGAGGTTACAGTGCGAGTTTCCGCGCCCATCATGGTGTCGCACCCACGGCGCTGGCTGATGCACCGATGTGATCGGCAACGCTGCGCAGTCGATGATCTGCCGCAGCTTGCCGGTCTGGGTCGAATGGCTGATCTCGATCGCGTCGTAGCCTGCCTCCGCGGCAAATCGCGCGAAGGCGGCGCCGTCGTCGAAGCGAGCCTGCTGCGCGAACATGGTCGATAGCGCGAGAGGCTTTTTCGTCACGGGCCGCCCTCCGTGGAACTCCGCCGAGAGACGCTCCCCTCTCCCTCGGGGAGAGGGGTCGGAGATGAGGGTGAAATCGTGCCTTCGGGAGCGTCCGCTGCAAACCTTCGAACAGCGATTAGCGCCGCGGGTGCCACGAATGCCGCCCCGAAGCTCAACCAGACGCCCATCCACCCATCGTTCACGAGCAGCGGCACCGCCAGCGCCGCAACCACGCCCGCGAACAAGCAGAGCGGGAGCATCCCCAGCCCCGCGTTGCCCCGCGTCCCTACCGAAACGGTGAGCCACGGCAAGAATGAGCAGAATGACCATCCCAGCAGGAACAGGCTCACGAAGATGAGGTCGAACAACACGCCTCGAACCTACGTCACGAGCCGCTGGATGTCGAAGAAGGTCACGATCAGCACGCCCGCCATCAGCAGGGCGAAGCCCGTGAGGTGGATGAGCGCCTCTTTCTCGGGCGCGATGCGCTTGCCGCGACGCAGGATCTCGACGAACACGAGCGCGATGCGTCCGCCGTCGAGCATGGGGAACGGGAGCACGTTGAAGATCGCGAGGTTCAGGCTCAGCAGCGCCGCCAGCTCGATGATGGGGCGCCAGCCTGCTTCATCGATGAGCTCGCCTGTTTGGCTGGCGATGCCCACGGGCCCTGTGAATGCGGGCTCGTCGCTGGTGGCCGCGCCTCCACCGCCGCCGCCAACGCGCACCCGGATCTCATTGTAGGTCAGGACCATGGTGTCCTTGAGGGCGCCGATCCCCTTGGGCACCGCTGTCCAGGGCATGAACCACTCGCTCTCCGTGAAGGGATAGCGAAGCTGGCAGCCGGTGGGGTTGCCTTCGGCGTCGACATCGGCGCAGATGGTGGGCGCGCCGATTGTGATGCCCGTCGGGCCCTGGCCCGCGGGAGGATGCCAGCGCGCATAGACCTCCGCCTTCAGCGTTGAGCCGCCGCGGTTCAGGATCCAGGTCTGCGTCTCGCCCAGGTTGAGGCGATTGGCGTAGATCATCTCGCTCGTATTTCGCACGTCCCGGCCCTCGACCTCCTGGACGATGTCGCCCGGCTGCAGCCCCTGGAGAGGCTCGCTCCCATCTCGCATCGTGCCAGTGATCTTTGCCATCGCAGCGGGGGAGTCGGCCGCCACGTTCGTAATCTGCGCTTGCGAGAGGTTGATTTCGCGCGGGATCATGTAGCTCACGGCCAGCAGAAACGCCGCCAGCACGAGGTTCATAAAAACGCCCGCGAACATCACGACGAGGCGCTTCCAGCGCGCGGCCGCCGCCAACGAGCGCGGGTCGGTGGGATCTTCTTCCCCGAGCAGCCGCACGAAGCCGCCGATCGGCAGCCAGTTGAATGTATATTCGGTATCGCCCTTGCGCAGGTAGGTGAATGCCTTCGGCGGGAAGCCGATGCCGAACTCCAGCACCTTGATGCCGAACGCCTTGGCTGCGAGGAAGTGCCCGAACTCGTGGATGACGACGAGCGGCACAAGTAAAAGAAGGAAGACGCCGCCGTTGCGGAAGATGTCGAACGGCTCGATGGCGAGGAAAGGGATCAAGCATGTACTCCGGTGGGCATGTGCCTTGCCGCATCGCGTGCCCACGCGTCGGCGGCCATCACGGCCTCAAGATCAGGATCGGCTATTGGGTCGTGCTTCTCCAGCACTCCTTCGATGATAGCGGGTATGTCCAGAAAGCCTCCGTCATGAGCGAGGAAGCGCGCCACCGCCACCTCGTCGGCCGCCGCCATCACCGCGGGGTAGGTACCGCCGCGTCGCCCGCACTCCATCGCCAGCCGCAGGCACGGGAATCGAGACAAATCGGGCTCGCCAAAGGTGAGTGTGCCCACTTGCGCCAGATTCAGCGGCGCGACCGGCGGAATGGGCATTCGCTCCGGGTAGGCGAGCGCGCATTGGATGGGCAGACGCATGTCGGGCACGCCGAGCTGTGCCTTCACGCTCCCATCGCTGAACTCCACTAGCGAATGCACGATCGACTCGCGGTGGAGGATCACTTCCACGCGCTCCATCGGCACGTCGAATAGCCACACCGCCTCGATCGTCTCCATGCCTTTGTTCATCAGCGTGGCGCTATCGACTGTGATCTTGCGGCCCATGTTCCAGGTTGGATGGTGGAGCGCCTGCTCGGGTGTCACCGCCCCCAACTGTTTCCGGTCGAGGTCACGGAAGGCGCCGCCGCTCGCGGTGAGCAATATGCGCCGGATTTCGTGGCCCTCCTCGCCCCAGAGGCATTGCCAGAT
>JBKKBS010000463.1:0-4362 GCA_046713815.1 Tepidiformaceae bacterium | reverse complement strand
GTGCGCATGATCTCGAGCGTGGCGGCAAAGCCAACGACATTGCCAACCACCACCGGGATGGTGATGCGTTTGAACAGCTTGTCGAAGCGCAGGCCCTCGACACTGTTCGATTCGTGCCGCGCCGTCGTCACCGTGCTCTGCACCACGAGGAGGTCGGCGCCGGCTTCCTGCACGATCGGCGCCATCGCCTTCGTGTTCACGGGCGTAGTGGAGACGGCCGCCACGGCCCCGCCTGCCTTGATCTCCTTGATGCGCCGTGCGATCAGGTCATCGCGTACGGGCGATTGGTAGGCCTTTTGGAGGATCATCGTTGCTTCGTCGCGGCTCGCTGAGGCGACTTCCTGGAGCATCCCGGTGGGGTCGTCGTAGCGTGTCCAGACACCTTCGAGGTTGAGGACGGCGAGGCCGCCAGCGCGGTGCATGGCCACGGCGAAGGTCGGATCGACGACCGCGTCCATGGCCGAGGCGAGGAACGGGATGGCAAAGTGATGGGGCCCGATGTCGAGCCCCATTTCAACGAGTTCTGGATTGATGGTCACTTCGCCGGGCACAATTGCCACCTCGTCGAACCCATAGGCCCGGCGAAGTTGCTTGAATTGTGGCACGGGTACGTCGGAGAACGGCGCGTGGCCGCGCTCCATGGGATCGGAGGCGGCGGAGGAGGGGTGAACAGCGGTAGTCAAGTGAGCGCAATCCCCGGAGTAAGATTGGCACCCGTGGTGAGACGGGGCCGCATGTTCATTTGAGTGTAGGCACCGCCGCCAAACAGGGTCAACATAGATTCGGGTCGCTGATTCTTTTATGTGCAATACCACCGATAATTTTGCCGATGCCTGATATTCAGCCGGGCCTTTATGTCGTCGCAACGCCTATAGGCAACCTCGGAGACCTCTCGCCACGGGCCCGCGAGGTGTTCGCGGCGGCAGTGATCGTCGCCGCCGAAGATACGCGCACCTCGGGCAAACTCCTCGAATTGGCGGGCAGCCGGGCCCGGCGCATGAGTCTCACCGAGCACAACGTCGAGCAGCGCGCGCCTGAGCTGCTCGAAGCCGCGCGGACCGGGATCGTCGCGCTCGTGAGCGATGCGGGCACGCCGGTTATCGCCGACCCGGGCGCGCGGCTCGTGACTGCCGCCCACGACGCGGGGGTGGCCGTGTTCGCCGTGCCGGGACCGTCCGCGCTCGCGGCGGCGGTATCGGTCTCGGGGTTCGAGGGCTCGGACGTGCACTTCCTCGGCTTCCTGCCCCGGCAACGCGGCCAACGCATTGCGCGCCTGCGGGCGGCAATGGCGGACGCCGCCGTGATCGTCTTCTTCGAAAGCCCGAACCGCTTGGGCGCGACACTGACCGACCTTGGCGCGGATCTCGGCGACCCCCTCGTAACCGTCTGCCGCGAGCTCACGAAGCTGCACGAGGAGGTCGTGCGCGGAAACGCATCGGAGCTGGCCGGGCGGTTCGCTTCAGCGCGGGGCGAATGCACCGTCGCCGTCCGGTCCCCGGCGCGCGCGGACGCCCCCGAGGAGGATGTGCGCGCCTACCTGGGCGAGATGCAGCGCGCAGGCGCGCGCCGCTCGCCCGCCGCCGCGGAGGCAGCACGCCGCTTTCGCGTCCCGCGTCAGCGCGCTTACACGCTCTGGCCGGAAGACGGCTCGCACAGCCAGCCGGCCACGCCGCCCGGCGAGTAGTTGCCTATCTCGAACTCCGGCCGGTTGGTAGACTCAAATCACATCTCCAAGCGAGTAACGCCCTCTTGCCCGACCGGATCCTTGTCTGCGTGGCCTGGCCATACGCGAACTATCTCCTGCACGTTGGGCAGGTGGCGGGCGCGTACCTCCCCGCGGACATCTTCGCGCGCTACCAGCGGCTCGCCGGCAACGAAGTGCTCATGGTTTCGGGCTCGGACTCACACGGCACTCCGATCACCGTGAGCGCGGAGAAAGAAGGAATCACGCCGCGCGAAGTTGTCGAACGCTACCACCCGAAGATCCTCGAGACGTGGCAGCGCCTGGGCATCAGCTTCGACCTGTACACCACAACGCTTACCGACAACCACTACCAGGTCACGCAGGAGATCTTCCTCCGCCTCCTCGCACAGGGATTCCTCTACAAGAGGACGCAGGAGCAGTTATACGACCCCCAGGCGGACCGCTTCCTGCCCGACCGCTACGTCGAGGGCACCTGCCCAAACTGCGGTTATAACGAGGCGCGCGGCGACCAGTGCGACAACTGCGGGAAGACGCTCGACGCGACAGAGCTGATCGACCCGCGCAGCCGCATCACGGAGGGAGTGACGCCGGTGCTCCGTGAGACCGAGCACTTCTTTCTCAAGCTCAGCGCCTTCCAGGACCAACTGCGCGAATGGGTGAGCGCCCAGCCGCACTGGCGCCGGAACGTCAGCGCCTTCACGCTCGGCTGGCTAACCGAAGGGCTGAAGGATCGCGCGATTACGCGGGACATCGCCTGGGGCGTGCCCGTGCCCGTCGAGGGATGGGAGAGCAAGCGTATTTATGTCTGGTTCGATGCGGTCATCGGCTACCTCTCCGCCACTCAGGAATGGGCTCAGAAGTCGGGAGATGCGGATGCCTGGAAGCTCTACTGGCAGGACCCGGCCGTGCGCTCGTATTATTTCATCGGCAAGGACAACATCCCGTTCCACACGATCATCTGGCCCGCCATGTTGATGGGGAACGGCGGCCTGAACCTGCCCTACGACGTCCCCGCGAACCAGTACGTAAACTTCTCCGCCGGCCAGAAGCAGAGCAAGTCGAAGGGCACGGGCACATGGGTGCTCGACCTGCTCGACACCTACGCTCCCGACGTCGTGCGCTTCTACCTCACAACCATCATGCCGGAGACGAGCGACTCCGAGTTCCGGGAAGAGGGGCTCATCGCCGCCAACAATGATGTGCTCATCGCCACGTGGGGCAACCTCGCCAACCGGGTGATCTCCATGATCCAGCGCAACTTCGGCGGCCAGGTGCCGACCGTTGCGCAGCTCGCGCCCGAGAGCCTGGCGCTTGCGAACCAGGCACAGGAGGCATTTGCGCGAATCGGCAAGGAATACGCAGCCTGCCACTTCCGCAACGCCCTGAACGCCGCCATGGACCTTGCCCAGGCCGGCAACAAATACCTCGATACCCGTGCGCCGTGGAAAGCCGTTAAGGAAGACCCCGCGCACGCCGCCGAAACGCTGGCCACGGCCCTGAACGTGATCAACGCCTTGAAGGTACTGCTCCACCCCATCATCCCTTTCACGACGGCGCAGCTTCACGAAGACCTGGCGCAGCCTGGCACCGTGCTCGACGGTGGCTGGCATTACCATGCGATCCCCGCCGGTACGCAGCTCAGCCCACCGCGCCCGCTCTATCAGAAGCTCGACCTGCTCGCCGAGGCCACGGCGTGAACGCCCTCTTCGACACGCACGCTCACCTGCAAGACCCGGCCCTCGCCGACGGCATCGAGGACGTGCTCCAGCGCGCAACCGACGCCGGGGTGCGAGCGATCGCGCTCTGCGGCTACGACATGGCGTCGAATTACGCCGCACTCGAATTGGCCGCACGCTTCGACGTGCTCGCCCCGGCGGTGGGCATCCATCCACACGACGCCAAAGATGTCACCCAGGGAGTGTTGGCCGAACTGCAATCGCTCGCCGCGCTGCCCCAGGTGGTGGCAGTCGGTGAGCTTGGACTCGACTTCTACCGCGACCATTCACCACACGACATCCAGCGGAACGTGCTCGACGAACAGCTCGCCTTGGCCGCCCGCCTCGGGAAACCCGTATCGGTGCACTCTCGTGGCGCCGAAGATGAAATCTACGACCACCTCTCCTCGTATGCCCGATCCGCGCTCGCGCTGCGTTCGGCGGGCCGACCGCTCGGAGTCATGCACTGCTTCGGGGGCACCGTCGAACAGGCGGAGCGCTACGTCGGCCTCGGCTTCCTGATCTCGTTCGCGGCCACCATCACCTATCCCAGGAACGACGAGGCCCGGCGCATGGCGGCAGCCCTACCGCTGGACGCGATCGTGCTCGAAACCGACAGCCCCTACCTTCCGCCCCAGGAACTGCGGGGCCAGCGCAACGAGCCGGCGCACGTCCTCACGGTGGCGGGGGCCGTGGCCACAGCCCGCGGCCTGCCGGTTGATGGCGTCGCGGACGCGACCACGCGAAACGCCTCGCGCTGCTTCGCGGTCGATGTGCGGGCGGGGGAGATCGCGGCATGACGCAGCTCCAGCCGGTGACCATCTTCGGACCTGTGACAGAAGACATGATCCTGGTCGAGGATCTGCTCGAAGCGGCCAAGGGGGTCGAACTCTCCCCGCTCAAGCGCATGCTCGACCATGCGCTCGAGGCCCGGGGCAAGCG
>JBKKBS010000462.1:0-8429 GCA_046713815.1 Tepidiformaceae bacterium | reverse complement strand
CGCGATACGGGTCGCTCCGCGGCGGCGATACGAACATCAGTTCGTCCAAGACGTGGACAAAACGGATTGGCGCCTCATAGAGTCGCGCCAGCGCAACGGCCACGGGAAGCGCGGCCTCCGCGTGCGCCGAGCCGTCCAGCGGCAAGACGATGGGTCCTGATTCGAACATGAGAACCGTAGAACGACTGTAGACGGAGTATAGAGGCGCCAGTTCTTGAACTGGATGGCCCACCGGGCACGAATATCCGGCCGAACGGCCGCAGCGCCGAGGTGTGTCGAGAGGATGGCTTGGCGAAGTCGACGCTGGGCCAAGAGACAGCAGCGAGGCTGACCGTGCGGAAACAGGATGGTTCGGCCAGTAGCTGCGGTGTCCCGTCGATCGTGGGTGAGGGTCCGGGGCCCAGGGTCGGCATCCCTGCAGACCCGGCACACTGGATTGCGAGGGCAGTGGCCGAGGTCTAGCATCGCCACAACGCATAACACGAGGAGGCTGAACGATGCCTGAGCCAAGCCTGTACGAAAGACTCGGTGGCGCATTTGCCATCGCAGCAGTCATTGACCACTTCAGCGATGCGGTCGTGAAGAACCCCATCGTTGGGCAAAGATCGAAAAATCCGGCCCTCCGCGAATGGCACACGAACAACCTCGGCAGACTGCCGGGCCTGAAATTCATGCGCACCCTATGGGTCTGTAACGTTTCAGGCGGGCCCTTCCCGTTTGCAGCCACGAGACGAGGGAGCACTCCCCTGGGCCTGGAAGAGGCCCATCGCGAGCTCAAGATTTCTCCCGAGGAGTTCGATGAAGTGGCGGCTGAACTTGGGCGCACTCTCGATTTCGTCAAGGTGCCCCAGAAGGAGAAGGAGGAAGTGCTGGCTGCGTTTTCGGCGCACAAGAGCGAGGTCACCGAGGGGTTCTTCGGCCGCGGCTAGCCCTCAATGCAATCCCACGGCGGGCGATGTGAAATCGCTCGCAGCAGAATCCTGTTGAGGGGCTTGGGATGTAAGAGCGACGGCCACCCATAACGCGGTACCGCGTTCCGTTGACTCCCGCGGGGCGCCTATTCCACGAAGATGTCTACCGAGGGTCGCAGCTTCGCGCACTCCGCCAACGCCTCGTGTATCTCGTGCTCTTTGAAGCGCGACAGAAGGCCCGAATCCGGGGCCTTCGCCTCATCAACCGCCACGTAGGCCTGCTGGGCGAGGATGTAGTCGAACCGCGGCGCCCACTTCCGCGAACCAAGACGCGCCGTCGTCGAGCAGTTATCGACCATGTAGGCAACGCCGCGCGCATGCATATATGGATTGAGCGAATCGACGGCCTCAATGACGGATTCGTTCGCCACTTCGGAGTAGGGGTGGCCGTTTGCGATGAGAATGTCGATCTGCGCCATCATCGTCGCGATATAGACGCCGGCTGTAAACGGGTTGAGGGGGATGGCGTCTTCCTTGCGGCTGGACCTGACCTGCTCGCCGACCTCCCAGGTCTCCGTACCATCGATCTTGCCCATGGGCTGCGCCTTCAGGCGCTCGCCCGCCATCACGACGCTCCGGATTTCGTTGCCGGACGACACCTCGTCGTAGATCTCGGCGAGCACTTCTTTCGCCGCGGGGTAGGAGGCCGCGTAGGCGGCTTCGAATTCGGTGCGGCCGTCGGCGCCAACGGCTTCGTAGACGCCCATCATCCCGTGTTTCGAGATGATGCGTGAAATGGGGCCGGTGATCGCTTCGGCCGAATTGAGGAAGGCATCCTCGCGGCTCATGCCCTGGCTCTTGAAACGGTTGTAGAGGCTTTCGATGATCCCGTGGACGGCGCCCAGGAGGATGCCTCGCTCGCCGTAAATGTCCGACTTGAACTCGGACTCCAGCGTGGTCTGGAAGGTGAAGGGCGAGCCGATGGCCACCGACCAGCCGAGCGCCAGGTCGACCGCGCGATCGTCGACGGCCTGTTCGACGGCGAAGCTGCTGTTGATCCCCGCCCCGTTGACGGTCTGGCCCTGGACGTAGAGTCGCCGGACGGAAGGTCCCATGCCCTTGGGGCAGACGGCGATGACGTTGACGTTCGCCGGGAACCTGGCGCCGACGTTCTTCAAGTGCCCGACGAGAAAACCGTGCGACAGGCCGAGCGTTGCGCCGGGACGCAGGTTCTCGAACACGCGGGGGTAGAGCTCGGCCTGGGCGGCGTCGGAGATAAGGAGAATGACGACGTCGGACTCGCGCACGACCGCGAGCATCTCTCCGAGGGTGCCGTCCGCCTCGCTGAAGCCCGCCTGCCGGGCTGCCTCGATGGAACTTGAGCCTTCGCGCAGGCCAACCTTGACTCGAATGCCACTGCCTTCGAGCGAGTCGGCCAGGTTTTGCGCCTGGGCGGGGCCCTGGGAGCCCCATCCGATGACGCCGATTTGCTTCACGCCTGCAAACGCCTCGGGCAGACGAGGGAAGAGGTGGCGTCCGCCCCGCACGATCTGTTCGCTGTGACCCTTAAAGGTAATGGTCTCGATGTCGAAGACCTTCGAGGTGAAGTTGAGTTGAAGCGTCATCCTGCCGTGTCCCTTGCTGCCATGTTTCGCGCCCCGGCCCGTGGCTCAAAGAGACCGGGGTTACGAAGCTGAAAGTCCAGTCTATCGCCGAACGCCGTTAGAACTACGAAGGGCGGCCCGTGGCCGCGACAATCGCTTGCCGCCCTCTGTTAATGGATGGGAGACCTCGCTCGTGGAGCACGGCGCGCCTCGCCACAGGGTTCGGATCCCGCGGCCATCGCGGGCGTTGGCCCCGTTTCGTCGTGGCCCGTATTGTCCGCGGGAAGCGTCGGCGACGGTAATGCACCAAGTGCGAGGAGTTGATGATGAACGAGTTGTTATACCGCGAGGCGGAGCGGCGGCTGTGGGATTCCAAGGGGGCCACTCCGCTCGAGCACACACTTCACTTAGAGCGCAACGGCGTCACGGTCAGGGTCCAGGAGGTCGGCGAGGGCCCGGCGGCGGTGTTCGTGCACGGCGCGACCAATGGCGGCACAAGCTGGGCCGCGCTGGCCGCCCGGCTGGAAGGCTTTCGTTGCATCATCCTGGACCGGCCCGGCTGCGGGCTGAGTGGCCCCCAGCCGCCGTTTTCCGAATATGACAGCCTCCCCCGGTTCGCCGAGACGCTCGTCATCGATGTGCTGGACGCGCTCCAGTTGGAATCCGCCCACCTGGTGGTCACGTCGTTCGGCGGTTACATCGGCCTGCGAACGGCGGCGGCCCATCCGGGGCGAGTCCGCCGCATGGTGCAATTTAGCTGGCCGGTGGGGGCGTCGCGTGCACGGTTGCCCGTCTTCATGCGCATGACAGCCGTCCCTGGCCTCGGTCGCCTGATGGGTGCGCTGCCGCCGAACGAGCGCTCGGTGAGGATGATGTTTCGACAGATTGGCCACGGCGAAAGCCTTAAATCGGGCCGCATCGCCCCGGTAGACATCGCCTGGTACCTGGCACTCTTGCGTCACACCGGCACGATGCGCAACGAACTGGCGTGGGGTCGCGCCTTCATGTCCCCGCTGAGGGGCTTCAAGGAGCAGCTCATCCTGTCCGACAGCCTTCTTGCGAAGATCCAGACTCCCACCTTATTCCTCTGGGGGGAGGAAGACCCGTCGGGGGTGCGGAGACGGCGCGCCAGCTCGTCGAGCGCATGCCCAACGCCGAACTCGACCTCATTCCCGGCGCCGGTCACGCACCCTGGCTCGACGACACGGACCACTGCGTCGAGGCCACCAGCAGGTTCCTGAACCAATGAATTGCGGCGCACCATGCGGGATCGGAATCTCTTCTCGGTAACCATCCAGCTTGAGGAATCCGGGGGGCCGATCGGCCCCGACTGGACGGCCATTTGGCCGTGGCAGCCTGTGCAACCGGATGGAACGATCCCCGCGCACATGCGGTAGCATCTCGTCGCCGACAGGACAGGTGGGATTCAATGACAGCAACGGACACGGGCGCCCGGCCGAGGGCAGCAAGAACCGAGAACTTCGACGTTCTGATCGTGGGGGCCGGCATCTCCGGCGTGGGCGCGGCCTACCACCTGACTCACCAGCGCCCCGGCACGAGCTTCGTCGTGCTCGAAGCGCTCGACAACTTCGGCGGGACATGGTGGACGCACCGCTATCCTGGCATCCGCTCCGACAGCGACCTCTACACGTTCGGTTATCGCTTCAAGCCGTGGACGAGCGCGCCGATTGCGACCGCGGACGAAATCCTCAAGTACATGGGTGAAGTGATCGACGAGAACGACCTCGCTCCCCACGTCCGCTACAACCACAAGATCCTCTCGGCGCGGTGGTCCAGCAAGGACAATCTCTGGACCATCGAAGCGACGCGCACGGACACGGGCGAACCGCAGCGCTTCACGGCCAATTTCCTCTGGATGTGCCAGGGCTACTACCGCCACTCAGAGGGATACACGCCCGAATGGCCCGGTATGGATCAGTACAAGGGGCAGATCGTGCACCCGCAATCGTGGCCGGACGACCTCGCCTATGCGGGCAAGAAGGTCATCGTCATCGGCTCGGGCGCGACGGCGGCGACGCTCGTGCCCGCCATCGCAGCGGATTGTGACCATGTCACCGTGTTGCAGCGGTCACCGACGTATTTCATTCCCGGCCGGAACCAGAACGACCTCGCCGACACGCTGCGCGAACTGCAGATCGACGAAGCCTGGATCCATGAGACCGTGCGCCGGAAGATCCTCTTCGACCAGGCCGCCTTCACTCGGCGTGCTCTTGAAGAGCCGGAAGAGGTGAAAGAGGAACTGATCGGCGGGGTGCGGGCCTATCTCGGGCCCGATTTCGACATCGCGACCCATTTCACGCCGGGCTACCGGCCGTGGCGGCAGCGCATCGCCTTCGTACCGGATGGCGACATCTTCCAGGGCATTAACGCGGGCAAGGCCTCCATCGTCACCGACGAGATCGATACGTTCACGGAAAAGGGCATCCTGCTCAAATCGGGCGAGGAACTCCAGGCGGACATCATCATCACCGCCACTGGCTTTAACCTGAACGTGCTCGGCGACATCGCCTTCGAGATCGATGGCGAGCCGCTCGTCTTCTCCGAAACCGTCACCTACCGTGGGATGATGTTCACCGGCGTGCCGAACATGGTCTGGGTGTTCGGGTATTTCCGTGCCAGTTGGACGTTGCGCGCCGATCTCCTGGCCGACTTCGTTTGCCGCCTGCTCGCCCACCTTGAGCTGAGGGGGGCCAAGCGCGTCGAGGTCGCTTTGCGACCGGAAGACAAGGACATGGAGCTCCTGCCGTGGATGGATCCGGAGAATTTCAACCCCGGGTACCTGATGCGTGCCATGCATCTCCTGCCCAAGCGCGGCAACAAGCTGGCATGGCAGCACTCCCAGGATTACTGGCGCGAGAAGGACGAGTTGCCCGCGATCGATTTCGACGCGCCGGAGTTCGTCTACGGGGCAAAGGCGGAGCGCTACCAGGCGCCACCACTGTTGCCGGCCGGTTTGGCGCGTGAAGCGGCGGCTGGCGCGCGCGTTGGCCTGTAATGGGTTAATCGGCCACCCATCGAGGCCGGAAAGCTGCGCGATTGCTACACGGGACGCGCCCGCCGCGCTTTCCCGCCGGGGGCGTCCACCATCATCTGGATGAGCGCCTCGGTGATCCGCGGCTCGAGGCCCTCCGTGTGGCCCTTGTCCAAACGCACGACATCGGCGATCACGCGGCCGTAGCGGGCGTTGGGATAGACGTAGACCTGTGCTGTTCCCGGCCGGGGCAACAGGCCCCACGCGGGCGTCGACTTGCCCTCGCTCAAGGTGTCGTAGATCTGGCCGGGCTCATCGTCGACGACGTCCGGCAGGCGCACGCGCGGGCCGGCGCCATACTTCTCCGCCCACGGCGACCTGTCGGGCAGCGAGACTATCTCGTGCTCCCCCGTGGCGAAGATGAATGAGATGTCGCAATCGACTTCCACCGCCCGGCCGGGGCGAGGGCCATCGCCGCGGAGCAGGTCCGGCGGCAATGGCCGTCCTGGCGGAAAGAACGAGGCCGGGAGTTCGATCGGCCCAATGCGGCCGCCGGATAGGCTCAGCCACCCGTCAACCCGCTCCTTCCAGAAGTCATCGCCGAGCAGCCGGTTCGATGTCATGCCGCCCTGCGAGTGACCCACCAGCCAGAATGACTTGATGTTCTGCTCTCCGTACTTCTCGAATAAGTAGTTGACGATGTAGCGAAGGTGCTCGTCGTCGGCCTCCGCGTCCCACCGCCGCATGGGCTCCTTCGTTGCGGCCGAGGGTGTTGCGATCACGAGGCGATAGCGTTCCGTGTAGTCGTGTGCCGGGAAGTAGCGGCGCTGCCAGGCCCCGACCGAGCCGCCCCCGTGGAGGCTGAGGAGAAAGACGACATCTTCGCCGGACTGGAGGTCGTCGGGGTCGTCAAGGTAGAACTTGCGTCCGGTGGTCTCATCCACGGCGGTGATGCTGCCCATGCTGTACTCCTCGTCTCTGTCGTCGGGTTGGAACTGGGGAATCGTGGCGGCTACAGGACCTTCACGTATTCGAAGTCGCCTGGCTGGTTGTCGATGCCGACGCGTGGCGGGGCGATCCAGCCTGCGAATCTCCCTGGTCCCGACTCGGACTGCATCAGACTGACGACGAAATCGCCGTCCGCCGCGGTCGGCAGCCACTGGTCCACAAGCGTTCCCCAAGCCGCATCGTCCAGGAGGTCGCCCCCTGGTGAAACATTGACGTTCCGGAACTCGCCGATCTTCCGGTTGAAGGCGACATGCGGCAGTTTGAGCGTGAACGTGACACCCGCCTCTTCGATCGTCTTGTTCCAGCGGACGATGCCGCGCTCGCAGTCCTCCACGTAGTCGTCCCGCAGGCGCATGTTTATAGCGGTCAACGCGGGCTCATCGACGCGGGTTATGGCGCCGTCCACCAGCTTGAGCACGGCGTACGTGTCGTCCGTGAGGCGGTGGTCGTCGTCGATCCTGGTCTCGTGGAAACGGCCCTTGAGGCCGGCACGGAAGAAGTTCGCCGCGTTCGTCGACACTTCGGAGCCGAAGAGGTCGAGAGAGAGCGAATAGTGGAGGTTCATCTTTTTCTGGATGGTAGGCAGGTCGACCACGCCGAGCGGGCGCACGGCTTCCACGTCGGTCGGATCGGTAATGCCCGCCGTGCGCATCGCCTCGCACGTCGCGTGGATGGTTCGCTGCACACCCGTGGTGCCGACAAACATGTGGTGCGCTTCCTCCGTGAGCATGAAGCGGCAGGTGCGCGAAAGCGGGTCGAAGCCCGATTGCGCAAGGCTCTCCAACTGCATCTTGCCGTCGCGGTCGGTGAAGAAGGTGAACATGAAGAACGAGAGCCAATCGGGCGTTGCTTCATTGAACGCGCCGAGCATGCGGGGCGCGTCTTCGCTCCCGGAGCGGCGGCGAAGCAGCTCTTCCGCCTCCTCGCGCCCGTCGCGGCCGAAGTACTTGTGCAGCAGGTAGACCATCGCCCACAGGTGCCGCCCTTCCTCGACATTCACCTGGAAGAGGTTGCGCATGTCGTAAAGCGACGGCGCCGTCTTCCCCAGGTGGCGTTGCTGTTCGACCGAGGCCGGCTCGGTGTCGCCCTGCACGACCACGAGGCGGCGCAACATGGCGCGGTATTCGCCCGGGATCTCTTGCCACGCGGGCTGCCCGTAATGGTCGCCGAAGGGCACTGTCCGGCCATCTTCCGCCGGGGCGAGGAGGATGCCCCAGCGGTACTCCGGCATGCGCACGTAGTCGAACTTGGCCCAGCCCTTCGGGTCGACGGAGACGGCCGTGCGAAGATAGACGAGCGACTCCTGGAAGCCCTCGGGCCCCATGTCCTTCCACCAGTTCAGATAGCCGGGGTGCCACTCCTCCAGGGCGCGCAAGACGCGGCGGTCGCCGGAGAGGTCCACGTTGTTGGGAATGCGGGTTGAATAGTCGACCTGCCATGACGTGCTCATACTCGTTGTTCCTCTCGTGGGCCCGCTATACGCGGGATGTGTCGAATACGGGCTTCTGGCCGGTGCCGTAGCGTTTCAATGCGCCTGCCTCGCCGACGGCGTTTGGGCGCTGGAAGACCCAGTTCTGCCACGCAGTCAGGCGGGCGAAGATCTTCGTCTCCATGGTCTCGGGTCCGGCGAAGCGCAGGTTCGCCTCCATGGCCGTGAGCGCGTCGGGCGAAAAGGCGGCGCGCTCCTCGAGGGCGACGCGGATCTCGTCGTCCCAGTCGATGTCGTCGAGGGCGAACGTCACCAGGCCGAGAGCCTCCGCCTGCTCCGCTTCCATCGGCGACCCAATGGCATCTCGCGCCCGTGCAACACACTCTGGCGACCCCAGGAACCTTGTTTCCAGGCGCGTCAGGCCGTTGCCCATCGGATACCAGCCGAAGTTGCTGGCCGAGAGGGTAAGCGTCGGGGGCGGGCGT
>JBKKBS010000461.1:0-2908 GCA_046713815.1 Tepidiformaceae bacterium | reverse complement strand
CGTGCCGTCCGTGTTAAAGCCGTCGGACATCAGCACCATGATCACGGGCGCGTCCTCGGCCCCGGCACGGTCGCTGGAGCCGCCGTTCGTTGAGCCCGGTGTAGCGGTTCCATCGGTCTCTCGGCTTTCCGGTGGGCGTGCGACATTGAGCGCGTCGAGTATAGCCTCGCCCATGGCCGTCCCGCCTTTAGGCGTGAGCCCTTCGAGCGCGGCCCGCACCTGGTCCTTTTCCGTCGTCGGCGCGACAAGCACACGCGCGGCTGTCGAGAACGTAATCAAGCCGATCTGGAACTTGTCGGGCAGGTTGTCCACCAGCGTCTGGGCTGAGTCTTTCGCCGCCTCGAGCCGTGTTGGCTCCACGTCGGTGGCATTCATCGATCCGGATACATCGGTCACGAGCAGCACGGTCGCTTCCTCGCGCGGCACGGAACGTGTGGTCTGTGGCCGCGCGAGCGCTACAACAAGAGCCCCCAGCGCCAGCAGATAGAGCGCCGCGGGCAGATGGCGCCGCCAGCCCGGGGTCGATTCGACGACGTTTGCGAGGAGGTCGAGGTTTGTGAAGCGCACCGCGTACTTCGTTCGCCGTTGTTGCACGAGGAAATATGCCCCAATCGCGAGCGGGACGATCAATAGCCCAAGCAGCCCAATTGGCCAGTCGAAACTCACCTGGCGGCTCCTTTCTGTACGAGGAAGCCCGCGAAGGTCCGCAACCAATCACCGGCCGTGGAGAGGACGATGTGTTGCGCGCCAATCACCGCGAGTTCGTGTGCGACCTCGGCCCGTTCGGCCGCGGCCGCTTCCGCGAATCGCTCGCGTACGCGTTTGCGTGCGGTGTCGACTCGCAACTGGCGGCCCGTTTCCGGGTCGACCAACCAGAGCTCACCCACGTTCGGCAAATCCTGCTCCCGCGGGTCCTGGATCTCAACGGCGATCACCGTGTGCCGCCCGCAGAGTTCCACCATCGGTCCGCGCCAGTCGCGCGATCCTCTGAAGTCCGAGACCACGACGATCAGCTTCGATTGGCGCGCAAGGCTGGAGGTCGTGCGCAGCGCTTGCGCGAGCGACGACGCACCCGCGCCGGGCGGCGGAGGTTCGTCGCGAAGGGCCGTCAACAGTCCGATCATGCCAGCCCGGCCCTGGCGCGGCGGGAGGATGCGCGGGCTGCCGTCCCCAAACGCGATCACTCCGAGCGAATTCCCACGGCGCGTAGCGATATGGCCCGTCGCCAGCGCCACGCCTTCCGCCACGTCCACTTTGCGGCGGTCGGCCGTGCCGAACGCCATCGACGCGGATGTGTCGAGCACGAGCCACGTCGTCAGCACGCGCTCGGCGACGTGGACACGCACATGTGGCGTTGTTAGTCGTGCCGTGACGTTCCAGTCCATCTGCCGGACATCGTCGCCGGGCACGTACTCTCGAATCTGCGCAAGCTCCACGCCGCGCCCCAGCATCGAAGAGCGGTAGTCGCCCTCGAGCAGACCGGAGATGCGTCTCCCAACGCTGATGTCGAGGGCGCGCAGGAGCGCCTCCGGCATCGGGCCGGGACCGGGGCGGTCCTTCGTCCGTGGTTTGCTGAAGGCGAGCACCTCGGCCGTCATGCGCTCATCTCGTGGGCGAGGTCGATGCGGGGCATCGCCACGCGGGCAAGGATGCTGTCGAGGATCATGTCAGAGGTCACGCCTTCCGCCAGCGCCTGGTAGGTCATCACCATGCGGTGCCGCAGCACGTCCTTCGCCAGCTCCTGGATGTCCTGCGGGAGCACGTACCTGCGCCCGCGCAGCAGCGCCAGCGCCCGTCCCGCGTGCACGAGGTTGATCGACCCGCGTGGGCTCGACCCGAAGGCGATGTGCGCGCCATGTTGCGAGAGACCGACCTGCGCCGGGTGCCGCGTCGCGTTCACCAGCGCGATCGCGTACTCCGCCACCGTGCGGTCGACGTACACGTTCGCGGCAATCTCCTGGAATCGCAGCAGCTTCTCCACGGGTAGCACCGTCTGCACCGCCGCCGATGCGCTGAGCGAACGATGGACGACGGACATCTCCTCGGCTGGCGTCGGGTAGTCGACGACCACCTTCATCATGAAGCGGTCGACCTGCGCCTCCGGCAGCGGATAGGTGCCTTCCGACTCGATCGGGTTCTGCGTCGCCATCACGAGGAACGGCTCGGGCACCTTGTGCGTGTTGTGCCCAATCGTCACCTGGTGCTCCTGCATTACCTCGAGCAGCGCCGACTGCACCTTCGCTGGCGCGCGGTTGATCTCGTCGGCGAGGAGGAAGTTGCAGAACACGGGGCCGGTCTCGGTCTCGAACTCGCCCGTGCTCGGACGGTAGATGCGCGTGCCCACGAGGTCGGCGGGCACGAGGTCGGGTGTGAACTGGATGCGCTGAAAGCTGCCGCCGAGCACGTCCGCGACCGTCTTCACGGTGAGCGTCTTGGCCAGGCCGGGCACGCCTTCGATCAGCAGGTGGCCATGCGAGAGCAGCGCGATCAGCACCCGCTCCAGCATCTGCTCCTGCCCCACGATGACGCGTTTGATTTCGAACATTGCCGTTTCCAGCGTCGCCCGCGCGTCGGCGATCTCGGCGAATTGGTCCTGTTGTTTGTCTTCCACGAACTCTGACCTCGGTTTCCTGTTGGGGATGTACAGGGAGCGTGGCCCACCGCCCCGTAACCCTCAGTAAAGCACGTTCAGGCAGCTTACCCTCTTGGCCCACGCCCGCGCCTCCGCCCCTCCCTTGGCCGCGGCCATACCGCACTAACCCGCCATCCCTCAACACACGCCTCTTCTCTCCGCCCAAAAATCAGTGCCGCGACGGTGACGGAGCGTGCGATGGGCCCATTCTCCACTTGTTCCAACACACCACCACCCCCGGGATGTACCCGTCAGCCCGCATCCGCTCCTCAGTCG
>JBKKBS010000460.1:0-9312 GCA_046713815.1 Tepidiformaceae bacterium | reverse complement strand
CCACCAGTTTCTTCATCACGTTGACGGTGTTTGACGGGTTGTAGCCGTCATCTTCGATGACGAACTTGACCTGGCGGCCGTGAATGCCGCCCTTCTTATTTACGTCGTCGAAGTAGAGCTGCCAACCCACGTTGATATCGTTGTAGATGGCCAGCGTGCCCGTCTTGGGCGCGTTCGCGCCGAACACGACTTCCTTGTCGGTCACGCCCGTCGTATCGCCCTTGATCTTGAGCAGCTCGTCTTGGAGCTTGTTGGCGGTGCCGGCGGCTGCGCTCGGCTGAGTGGACGCGGTGGTGCCTGTGTCCGGTGCGGCGTCATCGTCATCGTCATCTCCGCCGCAGGCCACAGCCAGTAAGGGCAGGATGGCGATGATGGCGACAAGGCCATACATCCAGGGCTTTCGGAATTTCGTCATGTAAAAGTTTCCCTCCCGGTTCGCGTTCAGAACTACTGGCTTCGCCAGGTGATTCTCGATTGGTCGAAGTCGATAGACATGCCCTCCCCTGAGTATAGGCTCAAGCTATCTACGTCACGTCCGGCTCGGGCGATTCATTTCGCCTCCGTCGCAGACGTAGATTGATTCGCTGGGCAAGGCTGACAGGCCCCAACCAGACATCCGTCGGCGCCACCGCTAGCACTCCCGTCATCATCACCGCCCAGAAAAGACCCAGCCAGAATCCCACGACCAGGATTACCAGCACGGCCGCGCCCATGGCCAGCCCCGAGGCCACGGTCTGCGCCCGGGCCCACCCTTGAACGCGACTCCAGTGCTGCGCCCAGGAGTGACTGTTGGCCGCTACGCAGGCGCCCCAGATGCCCCGCGGCAAACGTGTCATAACCACGATCAGGAGCAATCCCACAAGCGCGCCCTGGAGCAGGTCAAACTCCGTGTACTCCCGCGCGAAGAGGCCCGTCATCTCCGGCACCCATTTCAGGCCAATGGCGCCAATCACCGAGCCGCCCGTGGAAGCAAGCCCGCCGATCACGAGATATGCAAGAGGATTTATCGACAGATTCACGAGGTCGAACGACTCGGGAGAGACGAAACCGATGACCATGAAGAGCAAGGCGCCTGTCACTCCCGCATAGAACGCACTAATGCCGAACGCCAGCACCTTGTAGAGTGGCACGTTAATACCCATGGATGTGGCCGCAACGTCCTGGTCGCGGACGGCCACGAAGGCACGGCCGACGCGGCTTCGCGCCAGGTTCCAGTACGCGTAGATACCGAGGATGGCGGGAATGACGGCCAGATAATACAGCCAGACTGCCTGGGAGAAGACGCCTTCTTCGCGTTTGAGTTGCTCCTTCGCTCGCGCCACGACTGCCGGGGGAGTGTTCGGATCGTCGACCTGGTCTTGAAGGAACTGGCGTTGTTCGGGGATCTTCACCAGGGAGTCGCTTGTCAACGCGTCATTGATGATCCCCGGTGGCCTCGGTTGGCGGTCCGCACTGACCTTCAACCCCTGCACGGTGCCAGAGTATTCTTCGAAGGAGTCGAGCTTCATTATCAGCGGAAAGATGATCGCCGCGGCAAGGGTGGCGATCGCGAGATACGGACCGGCCAGCCGCAAGGCAGGGACGCCGAGTGCAAACCCGACGGCGGTTGTCACGAAAATGCCCACCAGCATGGCGGGATAGACGTTCCAATCCCAGTGAGTCATGAGGATCGCCGTTGTATAGGCGGAGAGACCCACGAGCGCCCCATGGCCGATCGAGATCTGGCCCGTCAATCCCGTGACAACGTTGAGGCCGAGGATGAGAATGGCGAAGTAGACGGTCTGCGTCATGAGGCCGAGCTGGATGGTGTTCAACGAGAGCCACGGGATGAGCACGAGGACGGCTGCGCCGATGATCATCCACCAGCGCATATCGTTCATGTACGAGCGCAGGGCTACGCCCGCCACCCATGCCACGATGGCCACGACGAACGTGGAGAGACCCGCGACGGCGGCGTTATCGTTGCCGCCGAACAAGGCCTGTCCGTCGAAGAACGGCAGGGGGAAACAGAAGAGGAAGAGCCCGAGCAAGATCAGCGCCTCGGATGCCGAGGGCACATACCGCTCGATCCCTTCCCGGTAGGAGCCGGTGGGTTTCATGTCTAGACCTTCCTGACCACGGGCGCCCCAAAAAGGCCCGTCGGTCGAATCATCAAGACGGCGATGATCAGGCCGAAGGCCGCCATCTCGCGCCACTCGTTGCCCACGTACTGCCCGACCATGTTCTCGCCGACGCCGATGGCGAGGCCGCCAATCACGGCGCCAAGCGCGCTATCAAGGCCGCCGAGGGTCGCTGCCGCGAATCCGAAGAGGAGCACGCCAACCATCAGGTTCGAGGACACACCCGCGATATAGGGCGCCACCATCATGCCCGCGATAGCGCCGATGGCCGCTGCCAGCCCCCAACCGAGGGTGAGCATGCGGCCGACGTTGATGCCCATGAGCTGGCTTGCGGCTGGGTTCAGGGCAGCAGCTCGTACCCCCAATCCCAGCTTCGTACGCTGGAAGAAGAGGTAGATGAGGATCATCATGACGACACCCACGCAGAGCGCGAGGACGCTGTGACGGGACATCGTCACGGGCCCGAAGTCCACCCCTTTCAGGGCGGCGACGGGCGTGGGATAGGGCTTGGGCACGGATCCGTACCGCCAGAGAGCGATTGAGTTGAGGATGGTGAACAGGCCGAGCGTCACGATCACGGCGTTGAGGAGGTTCTTGCCTTCGCTAGGGCGGATGACCAGACGCTCGATGATTGCTCCCATGACGAAGGCGAGGCCGGCGGCGAGCAGCAGTACACAGGCATATCCCAAGCGGGTCAGCGGCTCGCCTCCAGCAACCTCCCGTCCGAAGTACAACGGGATCCCGAAGAGTTCCGGGTCCCAGTTGAGGATGCTGACGTGCGTCTCCCAACCGATCAGCGGGATCCAGGCGAAGCTCAAAGGCCGCGAGATGGACCAGCCGATATAGGTGCTGAACATCGCCATCTCGCCCTGGGCAAAGTTCAGGATGTCCGTTGAACGGAAGATGAAAACCAGGGCGAGCGCAAGCAGTGCATATATCGACCCCTTGCTCATGCCATCCACAAACTGCTCCAGGAACGTATCCATTCCTACCCCTAGTACCCGAGATATGACTTGCGGATCGACTCGTTCGATTGGAGCGCGGCGGCACTCTCCTCGATTGCGACCTTGCCTGTTTCAAGCACGTAGCCATAGCTCGCGAGTGATAAGGCGATGCGTGCGTCCTGCTCAACCAGCAGGATGGTGACACCCTGCTCCTTGTTGATCGCGCCGATGATGCGGAAGATGTCCCGCACGAGCAGCGGGGCCAGGCCGAGGCTCGGTTCGTCCAGCAGCAGCAGTTGCGGTCGAGCCATCAGGGAGCGGCCAATGGCGAGCATTTGCTGCTCGCCCCCGGAGAGGGTCCCGGCGACCTGCTTTCGGCGTTCGCGCAGCCTGGGAAAATAGTCATAGACCGTTTCGAAGGCCGCCCCTATGGACTTGCGATCACGGCGTGAATACGCGCCGAGGTTCAGGTTTTCTTCGACCGTGAGGGTGGTGAAGATCTGGCGTCCCTCGGGCACATGGGAAATACCCATGTTCACCAGAGAGTCGGCGCGCTTGCCTGTGATCGACTCGCCACGGAAGGTGACCGTTCCCTCCAACGGCTTGAGAAGACCGGAGATCACGCGGAGGGTGGTGGACTTGCCGGCGCCGTTGGCGCCGAGCAAGGTGATGATGCTGCCCTCGGGCACGCTCAGGCTAATGCTATGGAGGGCGATCACGGGGCCGTAGGCGGCGCGGACGTTGCGAACCTCAAGCACTTGAGCCCTCCGGTTCGATTTCGCCGCCAAGGTAGGCCTCGATGACGGCGGGGTCGGCTTGCACCTGAGCTGGCGTCCCGAATGCGATGCGCCGTCCGAAGTCGAGCACGGCCACCGTGTCCGAGATGCGCATGACGAGTGCCATGTGGTGCTCGACAAGGAGGATTGTTAGCTTGAAGCGATCGCGGATGTCGCGAATCTGGTCGCCGAGGAGGATGACTTCTTCGTGATTGAGGCCGCCGGCTGGCTCATCGAGCAGGAGCAGCCGTGGCTTGCCAACGAGCGCCCGCGCCGTTTCCACGCGCTTCTGTATGGCATAAGGGAGGCTGCGGACGACCGTGTTGCGGAACTCCGTGAGGTGGAGGTATTCGATCATCTCGAGCGCCTGCTCGCGGGCCGCCCGTTCCTCGCTGACGACGTGGGGCAGGCGCGCGGCCGACGACACGGCGTCGGCCTTGAGCAAGTGGTGGCAACCGACGAGCACGTTGTCGAGCACGGTCATCGAGGGGAAGAGGGCGAGGTTTTGGAAGGTGCGAGTGATGCCGTGCCCGGAAATGCGATGGGGCGAGACACCCAGCAGGTCCAGGTCTCCAAGATTGATGGAGCCGCGATCCGGCTTATAGAGCCGGGTAATACAGTTAAACATGGTCGTTTTGCCCGCACCGTTAGGCCCAATGAGCCCCACGATCTGGCCCTCCGTTACATCGAAGGAAACGGAGTCGAGCGCCACCAGCCCACCGAAGGTGATGGTCACGTCGCGGACTTGGAGCAGGCCCCCGGCGGCATCCGCCATGCGATGAGTTACCTCCCTGCCTTTCGGGGGCGGATTCTATAGGGCAGACAATGTTTTACACAAGCTTTTGCTGATACCTCGATTGACGACCTCATGACGGCAGTTTGAATGGTTGTTGGCACGCACATGGTTGCGTTCGCAATCTTGAGGTCTTGCGCCGTGGTGTATTATTATCAACGCCAATCTTGGAGGGAGGCACTGCCTGTGCGAGTTGGAGTATTTTTCGCCGCCTTCGTGGTGCCGTTCGCGGTCGCCGCGCTGCCGTTGTTGACCCTCATGGTCAACCCTTTCCAGTCGAGTCCTGATGATGGACGCCTGGCGTTGACGGACGTGCCGATCAGTGTGCCCTCCGCCGTCACCGCCGAGAACGAACCGCTGGCCTATGGCACTTCGAATTCGTCCTCATCACTGGATTGCGGTGACGCACCGGATGTTGCTATCGAAGGGTAGTTCCGTCCCGCGGCTGTGCTAGGATCGTCGCGTGAGGTCAGCGGTGCCGCGTCGTCATGCGATCAGCGCCAGGCAGGCCTCGGAGGCCTCCTTTTGACCACCACCCGCACCTCACGAAAACCCCGTTCGCGCGAGACAATCGAGTCGTACCTGCTCTCCGAGCAGCAACTCGAGGACATGTACTACTACATGCTCCTCGCCCGGCGCCTGAACGAGCGGATGCTCATGATGAATCGCCAGGGGCGGGCGCCGTTCGTGATCGCTGGCGCGGGGCAGGAAGCGGCGCAGGTGGGCGCGGCGATGGCCATGGATGCCGAGAAAGACTACCTCGCCCCCTACTACCGCGACCTTGGCATGAATCTCGTGCTTGGGATGTCGGCGCGAGAGGCGATGCTCAACCTTCTCGGCAAGCGGGACGACCCGAACTCCCACGGAAAGCAGATGCCCTCGCACTGGGGGAACGCCTCTCGCCGCATTGTTACGGGTTCGAGTGTCGTGACCACGCAGTTCCTCCATGCCACCGGCATCGCCCTCGCGGCCAAGATGCGGAATGACCCGATCGTGGCCGTCACCTGCTGCGGCGAAGGCAGCACGAGCAAGGGCGACTTCCACGAGGCGCTCAACTTTGCTTCCATCCACCGCCTGCCGGTCATCTTCTTTGTCCAGAACAACGGGTATGCCATCACCGAATCGACCGCCAAAGCGATGGCAGTGGAGCATGTGGCCGACCGCGCGCGGGGCTACAACATGCAGAGCGCCGTGGTCGACGGCATGGACTGCATCGCCGTCTGGCAGACGGTGAAGCCGGCTATCGACCAGGCGCGGCGCGGTGGTGGCCCGTTTCTGATCGAGGCCAAGTGCTACCGCCTCTGGCCCCACTCCTCCGACGACGACGACACGCGCTACCGCCCCAAAGCTGAACTGGAGGAGTGGACAAAGAAGGACCCGGTGAAGACTTTTCACGACCGCGTGGTGGAGGACGGCATTTTCCCTCGCGAGGATCTTGAGGAGATCGAACAGCGCGTCGAACAGGAAGTCCGCGACGCCGCCCAGTGGGCGATGATGCAGCCAGACCCCGAACCGGAAGACGCCCTCACGCACGTCTACAAGGAGCTCTAACCATGGCCCAGACGACGGTCATCGAGGCCATTCGATCGACGCTTGAAGAGGAGATGGCAAACGACGATCGCATCTTCATCATCGGCGAAGACGTCGAGGCCGGGGGGGTCTTTCGCGCCACCGAAGGGCTTGCCAAGACGTACCCGGGACGCGTGATCGACTCTCCGCTGGCGGAGTCTTCAATCGTTGGCATCACGATCGGCGCGGCGCACTACGGGTTGCGGCCGATCGCCGAGATCCAGTTCGCGGACTTCATCCATTCCGCTTTCGACCATCTCTGTAGCGAAGCCTCGCGCTGGGCCTATCGGACGAACGGCGAGCAGTACTTGCCGATGGTGGTGCGCACCCCATGGGGTGGCGGAGTGCACGGCGGGCAGCACCATTCGCAGAGCATCGAGGCGTACTACACGCACATGCCGGGCCTCAAGGTCGTGGCGCCGTCGTTCCCGGCCGACTACCGTTCGCTTTTGAAGGCGTCGATCGCCGACCCCAATCCGGTGCTCTTCCTCGAACACAAGCGCACCTATCGGCTGATCAAGCAGGAGATCGACGGGGCCCCGGCGGAGACGCGGCTGGGCAAGGCCCGCGTAGCGCGCAAGGGAGACGACCTCACGATCTTCGCCTACGGCCTGATGCTCCATGAATCACTGGCGGCGGCAGAGGAACTTGCCAAGGACAGTATCGAGTGCACCGTCGTCGACCTGCTCACATTGTTGCCACTTGATGTCGAGACGGTGCTTGAAGCGGCGAAGGCGACCGGCAAGATTCTCGTCGTCCATGAAGACACGCTGACCAGCGGCTTCGGGGGGGAGATCGCGGCCCTCATCGCCGAGCATGCGTTCGAATACCTCGACGCGCCGATCCGGCGCCTCGCCGCCCCGGACATCCCGTCGATGCCCTACCACCACACCATGGAAGACTTCTTCATGCCCAGCAAAGAGAAGATCGTCGCCGCCGCCCGCGACCTGGCGGCCTACTAGCCATGACCACTCGGGCGGTACGCCGGCCACAACAATGCCTCCCCCTGTCCACTTCGGTGGAGGGGGGGTCGGGGGGTGAGGGGCAATGACCATCGTCACCATGCCGCAGCTCGGTGAGTCCGTCACCGAGGGCACGATCCTCAAGTGGATGAAGCAGACCGGCGACCGGGTCGAACTCGACGATTCGCTCTGCGAGATCGAGACGGAGAAGGTAACGGCCGAGCTTCCCTCCCCGTTCGCCGGGACGATGGGCAAGATCCTTGTGCCGGAAGGGGAGACCGTCGACGTGGGGGCCGACCTCTGTGAGGTGGACGAAGGCGACATCCCGGCCGCCGCGGATGGCTTCGCGCCGGCCAAGGCCGCCGAGGGCCGCTGGTCGGGCGGACCCATGTCTATCCCTCCCGATGACGTCCCGGAGGCTGCCTCTGCTGCCGTTGCGAGTAACGGCGGCGTCGAACAGAAGGCTGCCGTGCCGGCCCCAGAGCTTGTGGCGGCGACGGCCTCGCGCACCTCGAAGCCAGATTCACGCGAACGCTTCTACTCGCCAGTGGTCATGCGCCTCGCCCAGGAGCACAACCTCGACCTCGCTACCGTGACCGGATCAGGCATCGGTGGGCGCATCACGCGAAAAGACGTCGAGGCGCACGCGCTTGGAGGCGCTCGGACCGGCGACGGGGAGGGAGCGGTTGCCGCCCCAACCACAGTGTCCGCCTCGCCCGCGCCCAAGCCTGCCACGCCGCGGGTGGCCGGCTCGTACGAGGTTGTCACGTTCACTCCCACCCGCCGCGCCATCGCGGAGCACCTCAAACGCTCCAATCTCGAAGCTCCCCAAGCGTGGACCATGGTCGAGGCCGATGTAACGAACCTCGTCCGCCTGCGCGCGCGGGAGAAAGACCGTTTCCAGCAACAGGAAGGCGTCGACCTGACGCTGCTCCCGTACTTCACTGCCGCCGTCTGCGAAGCACTGCGCGAGTTCCCGATGCTCAACGCCCGCTGGGAGGGCGACGAGCTGCGACGCTACCACGACCTCAACATCGCCATCGCCGTTGCCGCGGAGAGCGGGTTGGTCACACCCGTGGTCCACAACGCGGGCGACCTCAGTGTCCCCGGCCTCGCCAAGCAGATCGCGGACCTCGCTCAGCGCGCGCATAGCCGTAAACTGCGGCTGGAGGACATCGAGGGCGGCACGTTCACGGTCAACAACACCGGCTCGTTCGGCTCCATCGCCTCAAAACCGATCGTGAACTATCCGCAGGTCGCGATCGTGACCATGGAACGCGTGGTCAAGCGTGCCGTCGTGACTGCGGACGACGCCATCGCCGTCCGCCAAATGGTGAACCTCTGCCTCTCGTTCGATCACCGGGCGATGGACGGGCTCGATGCCGGTTCGTTCCTGGCAAGCCTGAAACGCAAGGTCGAGGCCATCGCGTAACGCCTCCGTCCGAAGCGCCAAGAGCACATGTGTCAACTTCCGCGCCGGGAGGGGTTCGGCCACACTGGCTTTATGCGATCGGCTCTGACCCTCTTCCACGAGCGCAACTTCTCGCTCCTATTCTGGGGGCGCTGCGTCAACTTCCTCGGCAACGCAATGGCGCCGGTGGCGCTCGCGTTCGCCATACTCGATCTTACGGGGTCGGCTTCCGCGCTTGGCCTCGTGCTCGCGGCCCGGACCGTGCCGCAGATCCTCTTCCTGCTGGCGGGCGGCGTCATCTCCGACCGCTTTCCGCGCCACCAGGTGCTCGTCTGGACGAGCCTGATGGCGGGCGCTTCCCAGGCGGCCGTCGCCGTCTTGCTGATCGGCGGTTGGGCGGAGATCTGGCAGATCATGGTGTTGGAGGCGATCAACGGCGCCGCCTTCGCCGCCTTCTACCCGGCGGACTCGGCCGTCGTGCCGCTCACGGTGCCGCAGAGCCGCCTCCAGGAGGCGAACGCGGTCCTCCGCCTCGGTACGAACCTCACCATGGTCGCGGGGGCGGCGCTCGCGGGCCTGCTCGTCGCGCTCACCAACCCCGGCTGGACAATCGCCGTGGACGCGGCGACGTTCTTTGTAGGCGCGGCGCTCGTAGCGGGGATGCGCGGCATCGGCGCCGCTTCGCTGGCGGCCACCAGCTTCTACCGCCAGTTGGCCGAAGGCTGGACCGAATTCAT
>JBKKBS010000459.1:0-3131 GCA_046713815.1 Tepidiformaceae bacterium | reverse complement strand
GCCCGAGAAGATGTCGCTGGCTCTTCCGGATGCGCGCCAGATCCTGTCGCTGCTCCGTGGTCAACGGACCTCGAATGCCGAGTTCCATCAGTTCCGCATAGCCGTCGATCGCATTGAGCGGCGTCCTCAGCTCGTGGCTCATGACGGCGAGGAACTCGCTCTTGGCGCGGTTCGCGGCCTCGGCCTCGCGCCGCAACCGCGATTCAGGTTCAACGTCAGCGTTCGTACCAAACCAACGGCTCACGCGCCCCTCGGCGTCGCGAACGGGCACGACGCGCGTGAGAAACGAGCGGAATTGCTGATCCGCACCACGGAGCGGAAAGGTCATCTCGAACGGATCGCCGGTCGCGATTGATGCGCGCCAGCGAGTGATCACCGCGGGCAGTACTTCGGGATCGTGCACCGACTGCCAGCCCCAGCCCACCATTTCCTCTGGCGTGGTACCCGTGTACTCGTACCAGCGTGCGTTGTACCAATCGATATAGCCGTCCGCCTTCGCGGTCCACGAGAGCGTGGGGATAGCATCGGCCAGCGTGCGGAGCTGCGACTCCGCCTGCTCGGCGGCCGTCCTTGCAGCGTCCGATTCCGCGCGTGCCACCTCGGCGTCCCTTCGAGCCTGCTCGCTCAGGGCCAGTAGCCGCTCGACTTCCTGCCGAGCGCGAACGTGATCGGTGACATCGATCCCGTGCGAGATCACGCCAACCCTGCTTCCGTCGGCCTCGATCAGCGGGAAGTACACGAAGTCGAGAAGGCGCTCTTCAGGGGGAGCGCCTGGCGTACGCGCGAGCATGACGGGCATCTCGCGGCCGACGAACGGCTCGCCAGTATCCATCACGCCGTCCAGAAGCGCCTCGAACCCCTGGCCGCGTGCTTCGGGGAGCGCTTCGAACGCCGGTCGTCCGATCAGCTCGCGATGCCCAACGAGCTGATAGTACGCGTCGTTCACGAACTCGAACTCATGGGCTGTCCCGCGGAATATGGCGAGGAACGCCGGAGCCTGTTGAAACACGTAGGACAGGCGCGCGCGCTCCCCGGACAGTCGTTCAGTGAGGTCTTTGAGATGGTGCTCCGCGCGCATGCGCGCGGTGGTTTCCTGGCAAACCACGAGCACGCCCGCCACCGTGCCATCATCCTCGAACGCTGGGCCGTAGCTATAGGTCCAATAGACCTCTTCGATCTGCCCGTTGCGCTCGATGGGAACGAGATGGTCCTCATGCCACGTCGATTCGCCCCCACCCATGACCTGAGCGATGTCCGGACCGATAATGTCCCAGATCTCCGTCCAGAACTGGGCGCCGCGCATGCCGAGCGCCCGGGCATGCCGCCCTCCCTCGCCAAAACTGGGCCGATACGCGTCGTTATAGATCTGTATGAGTTCCGGTCCCCACCAGAGAAACATCGGATGCCGGGAGGCAAGCAGCGTAGCGACGGTCGTTCGGAGGCTGAGCGGCCACGCAGCAATCGGACCGAGTGCGGTCGCGGACCAGTCGAAAGCTCGACAAAGTGCGCGCATCTCCCCCGGCCCGTCGAACAGGACGTCGGCGCTGGTCACCCCTGCGTTCGGTGCTCCGCTCCAGTCAGTCACGCCGAACTCTCCTCGCTCACAGCCAGTTACAGTCGTCGCGCACGCGCCGGGACGCGAAACTAGATCCGGAACGGCTCCAGCGCCAATCGGAGCGACTTGAGAGCGCGCCCCATTTGCGTCTCCACCGTCTTTACCGAAATGCCGAGCGAGACGCCGATCTGCGTGTACGTCAGTCCACCCTCGCGGCTGAGCAAGAATACCTCCCGGCAACGTGGCGGCAACTTCGCGATCGCCCGGTCCATGGCGATGGCGACTTCCTTCCCGGTGGTCTCGTCATCGGTGCGTCCGGGAGTTGCCGGTTCCGCGGGGAGATAGTTCTCCTGCTCCCACTTTCGCTCCAACCGCTTGCGGCGCAGGTGATTGAGCGCACGGTTGCGCATCGCGCGAAAGAGGTAGGTGCGAAACGATTCGATCGCCGAGAGCTGCTCGCGCCTCGCCCACAGCGAGAGAAAGAGATCCTGCACCAGCTCTTCCGCGACATCACGCGAGTCGACGAATCGGAGCGTGAACGACGCCAGCGCGCCGTAGTGCGCCCGAAAAACCGTGGCCAGGGCGCTCTCGTCGCCAGAGCGTATCCGGCGCGCGAGTTCCGCGTCGTCGGGGACGTGGTGCGGTGTGGCTGCCGTCATTCGGTCAATGAGATTCCCACGGAGTACGCATCCTGCGGAGCTGTCGGAGCGTGCGCGAAGGGTGACATGGGAGCCAGCAGGAAGACCAGGAGCAGATCTCCCGTCTCAAGTCTCCCATCTCCCGTCTGGTTCTGTGAGCTTAATGGACTCCGATCGCAGCTCGTAAGGGGGGCGCGGGCCGCGATGTGTCGTGATATCGTCAATAGTCGCGTTCCGGCGAACGCCGTTCGGAACCTGTGACTCTACCCACGATGATGCCCGACGATACCAACTGGGACCTGCTCGCCCGCTTTGTCGCTGGCGAACACACAGCGAACGAACGAGCGACGGTCGAGCGCTGGCTGGCCGCTGATCCGTCGCGGCGCACACTCCTCGATGCTGCTGCGCGCGACAGACACGTCGCCGTGTCGCGTGACGCCTGGAATGTGGAGGCGGCGTGGGAGCGCGTTCGTCCCCGACTTTCCGATGCCCAGGACACTTCGGCCGACGAGCTCGCGGTTGCTGTCGACGATGATGCCGACCCGCAGCCCGCTCTGCGCCCCGACATCGCCGCACGTGCTCGTTCCCGCTGGTGGATTGCTGCGGCCGCGGCCGTGGTGGTGGCGGGGGGGCTTGGACTCATTTGGCCGACGCTCAATGGAAATTCGACCGGCTCACGATCGCTCGCTGTCTCCACCGAGACGCGCGAGGAGCGCACCCAGGCCGGGCAGCGCCGGGAGCTGAGGCTCAGCGACGGTTCGCGGGTCACGCTCGGCGTCGCCAGCCTGCTTCGCATTCCCGCCGGCTACGGCGGCGTTAGGCGCGAAGTCGAGCTGCTTGGCGAAGCGATCTTTCACGTCACGCACGACGCGGCACGTCCGTTCGTCGTTGTCTCTGGCGGCACACGGACTGAGGATCTTGGCACCACATTCGTCGTC
>JBKKBS010000458.1:0-7324 GCA_046713815.1 Tepidiformaceae bacterium | reverse complement strand
CAGTCTCGAGCGCCCAACGCACCGCTACGGGTTTGGCGCACACGTCTCCCAACGCAAGCGTATACAGGGCCCGGCACATCGTCTCGATTTCGAAGGCCTGGTAGTTCCTGGGGATGAGCCATGCAGGAGGGGTTGCCGCCAGCACCCATTCGTCCATTCGCCTCGCCAACTCGCTGCGCACAGCCCTTCTAAGCTCATCACCGGATATCGGGTCGATTAGCGTGCCCGGGACCGGACCCCGGAGGATCGTTCCCCGTTTGCGCATGATCCAACGCTCCATTACCCAGTTGTCGCGATGCTCTTGCCATTGAAACGGCCAGTCAACGCCAATCGACGGGTGCAGGCGTTCGTGCTGGCGAAAGCGGCGCAGCGAGGGCGCGTCAATGTAGGAACCCTCCAGATGGTGGGCGTATCTGTTGTCGGATTCCCCCAGCTTGCGATGCAGCTCTTCCAGCCTGGAAAACTGCGATTCGGAGACCGGTCGCCGCGTGACGACGAGGAAGTCAATGTCACTGGTATCGGGATCGAAGTCCCCGAGAGCCAACGACCCACGCAGGTAGAAGCCCACGAGGTCATCGCCGAGGCATCTCCCGGCGCCTGAGAGGAGCTCCGCAAGGATCGTCGATACTTCCCCTGGCAGTGTCACATGCACGGCCGCATCGCCGGCAGATTCCACGCCGCCGCGGCAGCTGTAACCGTTCGCACACTCCAATCCTCTCACGCACCACCTTGTTCACCATCTCGCCTTCACGCAACCACACACCGCTACCATTGTCATCACTCCACCAGGCGTTCTTGGCGGTTCGACATTCCTCGAACAGCAATCGACAATCCCCACATGCCCGACGAATCGCTCCTCACCGACGCCGTGCGCGCACTCGTCGGGCACGCCACGCCGATGCTGCCGGTGCAAGTAACGCTTCGCGCCGTTCAACGAGCGATGGATGTCTACCTGGGCCATCACGATGGCGCCATGGCCGAGCCGGGCGCGAACGTCCCCGGGTACGTGCTCGCCGCGCTCGACTCAGAGTCGGAGCCCGAACCACTCCCGGGCGTCCTGCCGAATTCGCTCCTGATCTCGAACGAGTGGTCTTTCGAGCGGCCGCTGCGCCTGGGCGAGGAGCTCGTCGTGAACTACCGCATTACCAACATCTCCGAGCGCTTCGGCGGCCGCTTCGGCTACAGTATCGACTTCCGTTCCGAAGAGGAGTTCGTGGACGCCAGCGGCGCTATCGTCGCCCGGAGTGGACGCTCGATGATGCAGTACGACGCCTCCGAAGCCAGCGGCGACGAGGCTGAAGGATGACTCTCGATGTGGCGTCGCTCCGCGAAGGCGACGAGCTGCCGTCGCTCGATTTGCAGCCCGGCCTCGGCATGGTAATCCGCTACTGCGCCCTCAACTGGAACTTCCCGCCCTTCTTCTACGACCCCGAGGCCGCGCGCGCCGTCGGCATGCCCGGCACCATCGTTCCCGGCCCCCTCAAGCTCGGCCTCCTCTATCGCGCCGTCGACGAGTGGCTCGGTGACGCCGGCTTCGTCCGCCAGGTGCGCGCCGCCCATCGCCGCCCGGACCTCACAAACCGCCCCCTTACCGTCGCCGGCCGCGTAGCACGCCTCTACGACGAAGATGGCGCCAAACGCGCCGACCTCGAACTCGCCGTCGTCAACGAAGATGGCCAGCCGAGTGTGCGGGGCTTCGCTGTGGTCGAGTTCAATCGATCAGGCTGAAGAGCTCATCGAGGTCGATTATGACGGCGGGAAGCGCCGCAAGGCGCACCGTGCCAGCGGTCAGTACCGTCTCCGCATAGCGACCATCAGCCTCCCGCACCCACCTGGTCAGCGTCCGCTCGTACGGATGAAGTCGCCATACCTCCAGGTCCCCTCGCTCCCGGTAGCCAGGGAACTTGGTCTCTACGTCGTATTCCCCCGTCGAGGGTGACCAGACTTCGACCACGAGAGGGAGGGGCGCCGGGTACGACTCCAGGACGTCGCTGCGACCGCGGATTGCCTCGGTGGCACGTCGGGGCACCACCATCACATCTGGAATGTACGAGCTGCCGCTCGAAAGCCTCGCTCTCGGAGCGTTAAATTTCGTTTCGTACTCCCGCCGGTCAACCTGCGCGTGAATCATGACGGCCAGTTCGAACCCGAGCGTATTGTGAGCGTGCGTCATCGGCGGCTTGCTCCGCAGACGCCCGCACACCAGCTCCCACTGCCCACCAGGATCTTCAAGCGCAACCTGCTCGTAGGTCTTCTCTGTGACTGGCATCGCATAGTTTCCTTCTCGGATAAGTATACGATCGTTGGGTGGGCACGAGGCCCCAGGCTGGGGTTCGAGCATTTTGCTCCTCGATCAACGGGACATCCGTCGCGCCCCGCCACGATGTTGAACGCACCCAACGCGCCGGCCCCGAACCGCTCTCGTCGAGGGCTCAGGGAGGGTGTAACGTTCCGGAGCTTCGTTCGACGCTCATCGAATCGTCCAGCAAGGAGTTACCAGTGACCACCATTGAAGTGCCCACCGTTGAAGCACCCGCCATCCCCACCGCCGAGGCGCTTGTCGGTCGTCTCCTCGAAGCAACTATCGGCGCGATGGACGTGTTCTCCGTCTACCTCGGAGAACAGTTGGGATATTACGTTGCACTGCACGAGGGAGGTCCGGCGACCTCGGTCCAGCTCGCCCAGCGCACAAACACGGTCGAACGCTATACCCGTGAGTGGCTTGAGCAGCAGACGACAACACGGATCCTCACCGTCGTCGATGCCACGGCAGCCCCCACCGCACGCGTCTACAGCCTTCCCGCCGGCTACGAGGACGTTCTCGTAAACCGGGAGTCCGAGAAGTTCCTGGCGCCGGTGGGCCGATTCCTCACAGGCACCGTCCGTCAGGCATCTCCCCTGCTCGACGTCTATCGCAATGGCGGCGGCGTTTCCTGGACAGACTTCGGCGACGAGGCGCGCACCGCACAGGCGGACTTCAACCGCCCGTTCTTCCAGCATAGTCTCGTGCCGGGCTACATATCCCAGGTCGAGGGGCTGGATGCGGTGCTCAAAGCCCCGGGTGCACGCGTGGCGGAGATCGGCTTCGGCGGCGGGTGGGCCTCCATCGCCATGGCGAAGGCCTATCCCAGCGCGACCGTCGAAGGATTCGACATCGACGGCCCCTCGGTGGACATGGCGCGCAACAACGCGGCCGAATCAGGAATTGGCGGACAGGTGACCTTCCATCACCGGGACGCCGGGGACGCAGGCATCGACGGCCAGTGTGACCTCGTCTGCGCCTTCGAGTGCGTCCACGACATGCCCGACCCTGTCTCCGTCCTGCGCACCATGCGGCGCCTCGTCAAACCCGGCGGGACGGTGCTGGTTATGGACGAGAATGTGGGTGAGGAGTTCGGGAATGTCGGCGCCTTCACCGAGAGGCTCTTCTACGGCTTCTCCATCGCCATGTGCCTGCCCGACGGGATGTCGCACCAGCCGTCGGTCGGCACGGGCACGGTCATGCGCCCATCCACCTTCCGCAAGTACGCCAGCGAGGCCGGGTTCTCATCCGTCGAGATCCTCCCCCTGGAGCACGACCTCTTCCGTTTTTACCGGCTCATTCCCTGACCGCGGCGCGCAATTAGCGAACGAACTTGAAGAGCGACGCGAGGTCGATGATCACGCCGGGCAGCGCGTACAATTCGATCACGCCTGAAACGACAGTCTGTTGGTCATAGCGGCCGTCTGGCTGCCGCCGCCAGATCACGACGGTCTTCTCCTGGGGATGGATCCGCCAGATCTCTCGATCCTGGCGCCGTTGGTATTGCGGAAACTTCTCTTCCACGTCGTAGTCACCCGTTGACTTCGACCAAACCTCGGCGACGAAAGGCAACGACTCAGGATAGGTCTCTAACCGGTCGGAGCCTTCCCATCGCACTGCGATGCTCCTCGGGAGCACCATCACGTCCGGAACGTAGAACGAAGCGTCCGTCCTGGCATGCCCGGAATTGATGCGCACCTCCCAGACGTTCTCGTCGAGTTGCTGGGCGAGGGCGAACCCGAGGCGGTTCATCAGGCTGTTGTGGGGATGGGTCATTGCGGGCTTCCTCCGCAGCCGCCCGCAGTGGAGCTCCCACTGGTCGTCTCCATCTTCGAGCGCGAGTCGTTCGAATGTCTTCTCGCTCACTGGCATTGGCGCAAGTCCCTTCTCGCTAACAGTACACGGCCCGAGCTACGGGGGTACGTGCCGGCATGTCGCATCCGCCGCCACGGCAACGCGACCTCCGTCGAGAGTAGGGGCTGGTAGCTGCCAGCCCTGCCCCAAACATGATCGGGCGGCACCCCCGCCGAGAGCGCGCACGCACGCACCCGCTACACTGGACGCAATGCAAAAGGACGAACGGTACGCCCAACTCATCGACGCACTCCGCGGCATGGAACGCGTGATCGTCGCCCTCTCCGGCGGCGTCGACTCGACGTTCCTGGCTGCGGCCTCTTACGAGGCGCTCGGAGACAATGCGCGTGCGATCACCGGCGTGTCCCCATCCGTGGCGCCAGCGGAACTCGACGAGTCGACCGCCCTCGCGGTCCGGATCGGCATCCGCCACGAGTTCATCGAGACGCACGAGATGGACAACCCCGAATACGTCGCCAACAGCCCCATGCGCTGCTTCCACTGCAAGGACGAGCTCTACGGCATCCTCGAAGCGATCGCCGCACAGGCCGACGGCGCCATCGTCGTCGACGGCACGAACGCCGACGACGCCGGCGACCTCCGTCCGGGTCGCCAGGCAGCGACCCTCCACGGCGTGCGCAGCCCCTTGCTCGATCTCGGCTTCACGAAGTCCGAGATCCGGGCACACTCGCGTGACCTCGGGCTGCCGACGTGGGACAAGCCCGCGATGGCCTGCCTCGCGAGCCGCATCCCCCACGGCACGCCCGTCACGGTCGAGGCGCTCGACCAGGTGGGCGCCGCGGAGGCGATGCTCCGCACATTTGGCCTGCGCCAGGTCCGAGTGCGCCACCACGGCGATGTCGCACGCATCGAGACGGACGCCGACGGCATGCTCATCGCCTTTGCGCCCGACAACCGTGACCGCATCGTCGATCGCCTCCGCAACCTCGGCTATAAGCACGTCGCGCTCGACCTGGCCGGCTACCGCCAGGGGAGCATGAACCCCGTCACCGCTGCGGGCGCTCCAGCTTCGGCCCCATAACGATCGCGTCTGCGATCACGTTGCCCGTCTTCCTATCGATGCCGCCCGTCACGACGACCGTATGCCCCGTGGCTTCACCGCGACTGCCGGCGCCGGGGGTCAGGCCACTCTCTCCCGGGAATACGCGTGCACTCGCCCGCACGACCACGGTCACGGGCCCGCGCAGCGTCTGAATGACCGCGGTTCCATCGAGGATGCGACGCGCCCCCGGGCTTGAGGACGATTCCACGGACATCACGACGCCACGTACCGTCACGAACGCGCCAGCGGTACCCTCCGGCGGAGGTGAGTCGGCCGTCGGAATCTCCAGGCTGAATGTCCCCGACGTCGTACCCGAACCTTGCTGCACCTTCACCCGCTGGCCAAGCGCCGTGGACGCGCGCGCCAGCAGTTGCTCGGCCGACTTGCCGTCCACTTGGACGAGGAACCGGTCGCCGTTGGCGGCCTCGATGAGCACCGCGCCCCTCGTGCCGTCATTGGAGATGGTGTAGGTCACCACCTGGCCCTCGAGGTCCGCTCGCAGCATTTTGAGCTGCCTAAAATTGATAACTTTCGGCGCCGTTCCTCCCGGGGACTGGCTCAACGCAACAGTCTGAGCGGCGAGCTTTCGGCCCTGGCCCGCGATGCCCCCCACCAGCACGCGATCACCAGCCCTGAGCGTAGACAGGTCCTCGGCCGTCTCGGCATCAACGAGGGCCGTCGTGTCCGACAGCTCTACTTCGACCGTACCCAGTTCTGACTTCAGCTTAAACGCGCCATCCGCCGAATCCTCCACGACCCCCTCGACCTGCACGTAGTCACCAGGATCAACCATCTGCGCGTAGGCCGCAGTCGGGCTGCTGAACGCCAGCTGCCATAGCAGTACGGCTGCCAGCCCCAACACCGCCACGCCCGCGGCGGAACCTGCCATCGCCATCACGCCACCGCGGCCAACCAACCTCCCGAAGAAGCCTGGCCTGGGAGTGGCGCGGACCACGGGCCGCGAGACGGCGGAAGACGGCTGATTGGCTGCGATGTACCGCTGGAAACGGGCGCGTGCCATAGCCATGGATACCCGCGCTTCCTCGCCGCTCGCGCCCCGTGCGGCCTGGAGCACCCCCATCACTTCGAGCAACGACTCCACCTCGGCGCGCTCCGCCGTGGTCGCATCCGCGGGGATGCTGCCCTTGGCGAGCGTACGCTCGATCAGATCGTCCATTCGGTCGTCGTTCATTGGGTGCTCGTTCCCGGGTATCCGGCGCCCGTAAGGGCGCGCTGCATGGCGGCGAGGGCGCGCCGCTGGAGGTTCTTCACGGCGTCTTCCGAGCGGTCCATGAGGACAGACGTCTCGGCCACCGATTTATCCAGCAGGAAACGCAAGGAAATTACCTCCTGCTGGTCCTCGGTGAGGGATCGCATGGCCGCGACCAGGTCGTGGCGAAGGTCGATGTCGTCTGACTGATCCGGCGCGGACGGAGCGTTGAACTCGTCGATCTCCTGGGTTGTCCCGCGGCGGACCACTTTCTTGACATGGTCCCGGACGAGGTTCCGGGCGATGCCCATGATCCATGCTTCGAACGGTACGCCCCGGTAATCGAACCGCTCGGCCCGCGCGTAAGCGATCTCGAACACCTGCGCGGCGATGTCCTCAGCCTCGTCCGCGCCCCGCAGGCGATACCGCACGAAGCCGAACACAGAACGGTAGTGCAGCTCGAAAAGCTGTTCCCACGCTTCGGCCTCACGGGCGACCGCACGCCGTGCAAGCGTTTCGGCTTCGCTATCAGCCTCTGTCCGGGCATCGTGCAGCACCTCTGGTTCGCGCACAGCGGGTTCACTCTACGAATGGCGCGAGCCAGGCGATAGGTGACGGCCCTTCCCGGAAGTGCCGACGCAAGCCGTAAAATGGCGCGCGAGGACACATGACACCGGGTCCGGCCATCCTTCCACTCGACCGCGCGGCCGAAAACCTGCGCCGCACGCGCCTGCTCCTGGCTCTCTTTGCGTTGATCGCGCTGCCGTCGGTGGCATACGTCGGTCAATACGTGGCGTTCGTCTTTCTCCTGTGGATGATCCCGGTCTTCGGCGGCCTTGGCTGGGTCGCATTCCTTGCGCTTGATTTTCTGCTCGTCCTCGCCCTCATGGCGCTC
>JBKKBS010000457.1:0-3723 GCA_046713815.1 Tepidiformaceae bacterium | reverse complement strand
CGATGAGGATGTTCGTCTCGTCCGGCGCCGGCAGCCGCTCGGCCCCCTCGAAGTAGGCGAAAATCGCCATGTTCCTGAACAATTCGTCAGGCCTCCGCAACCGCAGCGCCCTCCCTAAAACTCCCGTCTGCCCGCTCGCGTCCACCACAAACCGCGCATCCCACCGCTCCTCGACCCCATCGCTGGCTAGCACACGAACACCCGTCGCCCTGCCGCGAAACAGGCTCCCCTCTCCTGCGGCGTCGGGGGTGAGGGCGGGATCGTGCGCGTCGCGACTCGCCTCGGTGGCTCGGTCGTCCGGCGTGCCGTCGAACAAAACCTCTAGCACGCGATACCCCTCGCGCACGTCCACTCCCGCCGCGCGGCTGTTCTCCAGCAAGATCTGGTCGAATTGCGGCCGCCACACCTGGTACGAGTGCGGATACTCCCTGTTCGTCTCGCGGAAGTACCAGGACCACGGCTCCGGCGACGCGCCCCACACCATGGTCGCGCCCCACTTCGGCAGGAACCCCGCAGCCTCGATCGCGGGCATCACGCCCAGCGCCTCGAGGATCGGCATGCTTGCTGGCAGCAGCGACTCGCCGATGTGTGCGCGCGGGAACGACTCCCGCTCGAAGAGCACCACGCGGTATCCCTGGCGGGCGAGCATCGTCGCCGCCGTGCTCCCCGCCGGTCCGCCGCCGATCACCACGACATCCGCCTGTTGCGCGGTCGAGTTCTTCGTCATGCGCGGCCCGCGCTATCGTCCGGCGGCCGCTTCCACCGGCTTGTTTGTCTTCGGGTCCACTTCGAACGGGCTCTGCAGGTCGAGCGACTTGCCGATCTCGCGCACGGCCGGGAGGACCTCTTCGCCCATCAGGCGCAGGCTGCGCATCGAGTCGTCGTGGGTCATCGCGCCGTCGCCGTCCCAGAAGAAGATGCTCCCCGGCCGCAAGTACTCGAGGACATGCTTTATCTTAGGGATCACCGTCTCCGGCGTGCCCGTGATAATGCTCATCTTGTTGATCTGCTCCTCGAACGTGCCGAGGAAGTCCTGCTTCTCCCGCTTTTCGCCCACGACATCTTCGTGCGCCTGCTGACGGCCACGGGAGGCAGCCAGCGAGAAACTCGAGACCGTTGGCAGCAGGTTCGTGCGGGATGTCATGCCCGGCAGATTCTGGATATACGGCCGCACGTTGCCCTGGTTGCCTTCGAGGAACGGGTTGCTCGGCCCCTGGATGTACTTGCGCGCCGTCGCTTCGGCCAGCTCTTCCGTCTCATCAACATGCACCTTGAAGAGGTAGCCGGTGTGCTGCGTCCCGCGCTCATAGCCCTCTTCCTTCGCCACCTCGCCGTAGTACTCGTACGACTTGAGCGTCGGCTCGAGTTCGGTCGCGAGCATGACGTACGGATAGCGGTGCTTCGCCGCCCACTGGACGGTATTGCGGCTGAGCACGCCCGGGATCCAGATCGGGGGATGCGGCTGCTGGTAGGGCCGCGACCACGGGTTCACGTAGCGGTAGTTGTAGTGCTCCCCTTCCCAGCGGAACGGTCCCGGGTCGGTCCACGCCTTGACGACAAAGTCATGGGCCTCCTGGAATCGCTCCCAATTGAACGGTGACTGGGCGTTGTGCGCCACGCTTTCGCGCCCGGTGCCGCGTACCCACCCGGTAACGAGTCGTCCCCGAGAAATCATGTCGATCTCCGCGAGTTCTTCCGCGAGCCAGAGGGGGTCATCCCAGATCGGGAGGACGTTCCCAAGGAGCACGATCTTCGCCTTCTTCGTGATGCGCGCGAGGATCGCCGCTTCCACGTTCATCACGCCACCCATGCAGAACGGCGTGCTGTGATGCTCGTTCAGCATCAAGCCGTCGAAGCCCATCTCCTCCGCGTAAACCTTCTCGTCCAGGTACCGGTTGTACAGTTCCGCGCCGATCTTCGGGTCATAGGCGCGGTTGCTGAGCGCGAGGTCGGTGATATCGTTGCCCGCCGCGCCGAAGTAACCCGAGTTCGGGTCCTGATAAGGCCGTTCCGTGAAATATCCGATGAACATGCTGTGCCTCCTCCGGGCTAGTTGGCGCGGACGTGCTCCGTGATCAATCGTGCGACTTCTTGGGGGCGTTCGAGTTCGACGAGGTGTCCGACGCCTTCAATGACTTCCAGTCGCGAATTTGGCAAGGCTGCCTTAAAGACGTTCGCCGCTCCGATGGGCACGATCACGTCGCGGCTGCCCCAGATGAGGAGCGCGGACGTCTGCACTTCGCGCAGCAGGTGCGGGAGCCGCCGGTTGAACATGTACGGCTTCCAGGCGAGACGCGCGGTCATCTCGCGGCTGAAGTCCCAGAGCTGCTTAAGGTCGTCACCCGCGGCTTCGCCGAACACTTCGTGATAGGCGTCGTCGTTGCTGAAGCCTGCCTTCACGTAGTCCTCGAAGTCCACCAGCATCTGGTCGAGGATCTCGCCCTCTGCCGGCTGCACCCCGGCCGCACCGATGAGCACGAGCGCCCGCAGCCGCCCCTGGTTCATGGCCGCCATCTCCGCCGCCACGAATCCGCCGAACCCCAGGCCAACGAGCACGACATCCTCTGTCAGTTCGAGCTGGTCGAGCGCGAACTGGAGCAGCATGGCGATGTCTCGTGGATCGCGCGCGTACTCCGGGCGTTGCGACTGCCCGTAGCCAGGCATGTCCGGCAACAGGACGCGGTGCGTAGCGGCGAGCTGCTCGCAGACCGCCGGCCAGCCGGGGCTTCCGGTTGAGTGGTGCAACACGACGATTGGCCGCCCGCTGCCCTTCTCCATCATGCGGAGCGTCAGCCCCGCGACATGGATGGTGCGTTCCGCGACGCCCGTATCGGTTGCTACCGTCACTCTGCATCCCTCGTCGTGACGCCGGAGCGGGCATGCGTGCCGCACCCCAACTAGTTCGCGAAGCATGCACCGCCTCGCGGCGGAAGTCCACCGCTCGGACCCTACGGATCCGCGCGCACGGCGCAGCCTTCGCCCCCGCCGACCGCGCGCAGGCACGTCCCCTCGTCTTCGATCATCCCCAGCGTGCTGCCAACAAAGGCAAGGAGGCCGGCCACGGTGATCAGAATGAGCACGCCAGCCACCAGTCGCGACACCCTAGCCCGGGCCTTGTATTCGGGCTCGGGGTGGAATCGGTCCATTAGCGCGGCGAGCAGCAGGCCATTCACAAAGAAGAGCATGGAGAAAAGCCCGATCACCAGCAGCACGGGCTCGAATATCTGGAAGTCCGCGTTCGCCGAGTCGAATAGCAGAAATCCAACCGTCACGAAAGTGAATACGCTAAAGGCCATCCCGTTCCAGGCGGGCGGCACCGGCAGCCAGCGCCTTAGACCCAGGTAGAGCAGTCCGCCCATGACACCAGCGACCGTACCCAACATCAACAGCCCAAACGTGCCGCCCATCGTGAACTCGCCCACTGTCGCCTTGGAGTCCGTGAAGGTCCCGTCCGCGGACGAGTCTGCTAGGGCGATAAGTCGCATCGCGACGCGCGAACCGACGCCGCCCGCGATCAGTCCCGATAGCCCCCCGAGGCCGGCCGCCCAGCGCATCGGCCGCGTCGCGCTCCAGGCGGAACGCGCCCGTGACTTAGGTTCCAGTTCGTTAAGGGTTGCGTCGAGCGCGGCCATCGTTACTCGGTGCAGAGACTACCACGCCAGTTGCACGATGGTGCCGCGTCCGACGCGGGCGCACAGCGCCGACCGTCCAGAGTAGGGGCTG
>JBKKBS010000456.1:0-5708 GCA_046713815.1 Tepidiformaceae bacterium | reverse complement strand
ATATGCGCTGCTGAGGAACGCGAACGCGAAGCTCAGGTACATGGCGCCGCAGAAATACCCCGGCTCCCGTTCGAACCGCAGGCCACAGACGGGGCAGCGTTCATGCATCGCCATCAGCCCGTGAAACGCCGCGCCAGCGCTGACGGATGACCGCCCACACGAGGCTCAACATGTTTCGAATGCCTCGATTATGGCAACGCGGGCCTTGCCGGGGTGTGGCGGAGATGCTGAGCGGAGTGGTGAGTGGCGGCTGAGGCCCCAGTCCTTTCGTGCTGGCCCAGTCGGGCCGCGCCCCGTACGCTCCGCGCATGCGTGTTTGGTCGCTGGTCGGCGGAACGTGGAAGCAAGGCGAGGACGCCGCCGCCGAGGCCCGCTGGTTCGACATCGCCGGCCCCCACGACGGCCTCTCCCAGTTGGCGGAACGCTTCGAACTCCACCCTCTCGCCATCGAGGACTGTTACTCAACGCTCATCCACGTCCCGAAGATCGACGACTTCGGGGCACACATCTTCGTCGTGATCCAGGTGCTGAAGCAGAGGTCAGGGGATGAGGCGTTCGAGGAACTCGACGTCTTCCTGGGCGCCGACTTCCTCATCACCTATGCCGACATCGCGCTCGCGGAGATCGAGGAGATCCACCTGGCGCTGCGCAAGGGTATCGCTCCCCGGCCCGGCACGGATGGCGTCTTTCACGCCCTCTTCGACCGCACGGTCGACAGCATTCTGCCGGCCGTGACTGCCCTCGCCGACCAGCTTGACGCGCTGCAGGAGGCGGTCGTGGAGGAGCCGGGCGCGGCCTCGCACACGGCCATCCTCGAAAACCGTGCCCATGCGGGCCGCCTGCGGCGTGTGCTCACGCCCCAGATGAGCGTGGCGCTGCTCTTGAGTCGCGGGGAGTTCGCGGTCGTGCATGACATGAACCGCATCTACTTCCGCGACATCTACGACCATCTCGCGCGGGTGGACCTCGCGCTCGAGGGCGTGCGTGAAGATGCGGAGGTCGCGCTGTCCACATACCTGAGCGCGATCAACAACCGCATGAACGAGGTCATGAAGGTGCTCGCCGTGGTGAGCGCGCTGGCGCTTCCCGCCGTCGTCATCACCGGCATCTTCGGCACGAACTTCGATAACGTGCCCGGCCTTCACAGCAACTGGGGCTTCACCGTCATGATCGGATCGATGATTGGCATCGCGGGCGGACTGGCGTACTACTTCCGCAGGCGCGGCTGGTTCTAGCCGTTACGGGGCGCTGCGCTCGATACTCCGCAGGCAGCGTAGTTCCCGGCCTGTCACCCGAATCCACCGCACCTGCACCGGCGCCCCCGTCACTGTCCACCATCCACGGACGTAGTTCCCGGTAGACCTGAACCCCGGAGGTGCTGGTGTGCGCCAGTTGATTCGTTGCTTTTTCCAAGGACGTGAGCGAGGCCAGGCCCTCGTGCTCTTCGCTGCCGGCCTCGGTACATTCCTCGCCCTGGTGGGCCTCGCGGTGGACGTCGGCCAGATCGTGCAGGCACGCACGGACCTCCAGAAGATCGCCGATGCGAGCGCCTTCGCTGGCTCTCAGGATCTGCCCAACCCGACCACGGCCACCAGCACGGCGAACCAGTACGTCACCAAGAACGGAAAGACGGGCCAGCAGAACTGTGGCAGCCCCTGCGTCCTGATCTCGACGACGAACGAGCAAAATGACACGATCACGGTCAACACGAAGCGCCAGGTGAACTTCACCTTCCTGCGCGTGCTCGGGCTCAACGGCACGACGGTCACGGCCAAGGCGAAGCTCCAGTCTCGCTACGCGACAGGCTATCAATTCGACAACCAGGACGTCTTCCCGTATGCGGTCTGGGGCGGCAACGGCAACGAGAACGGCTGCACATACGGCCTCTGCTCCGGGTCGATGCAGATCTACCGCGATAACAGTTACGCCGCCGAAAACGTCGAGCCCAATCCGAACAGCAACCCGAACTGGAAGGTGAACTCCAACAAGTTCAAGGGCTATTTTCACCACGGCACCGACACCTACCAGATCAACCCGAATACCTGGCAGACGTTCTCCTACGGCGGCAACGCCATGGGGCAGGAACCGATCGCCGCGCTGCGCGAGCATTACATCACCGAAAAACCTATCATCCTGCCGGTGATCGCCGCGGCGCAGGACTGCAACCAATGCCCCACCCCGGCCGGGGGCGGCGGCAATTCCCAGGGCGTGCAGTTCAAGATCGTCGCCTGGGTGGCGATCAAGCTGACCGTCGACCCGTCACAGGTTTCGGCGAGCCAGCCGTTCCAGGGCACCGTCGTGGCGCAATACTCCAGCCCCAAGGGCGCGTCCGGGGGCACCCAGACGCTGCCGCCATCGATCGCCCCCCGCGTGGTGAAGCTCCTGGAGTGAAGCGCTAGAGAGCCTGGCAGGGGAAGCCGGCCGAAGGGGCCACGCCGGGGGGCGTGGTCCCTTCTGTTTGTGCCGTCCGAGCGCGCGATGATCGCCACTCGCGTACACGGCAAGGAGGACCCTCCGGCTGAGGTATAATGAGCCTATGACGATCACGGTAACGGTCGACGATTCCGGGAGGCTTACCATTCCCGAGGAGGCGCGCGCCGCGCTGGGCGTGGCAGAGGGCGGCGAAGTGGACGTGGAGATCGTGCGCGACAATGGCTGGGCGACGGTCAACCTGCGCAGCCACATCCCACAAGAAGACGCGTGGTTGTACACGCAGGAAAACATCGAGGGGATAAAGCGCGCCGAGGCCGACTACACAGCGGGGAGATATCGACGGATGTCGGAGGCCGACTTACGGGCTCTTGCGGACGTCGCCGACGAACCCCCCGGCGATGACTGACCTTTACGGCTCGCTCGAGTTCAGCGATGAATTTCTGATGTCGTTTGCCGACCGGCGCCTCACCGCGGAGGACCGATCCCGGCTGTTGAAGGCCTTGCACCTTCTCGATGCAAACGACCGGCATCGATCCCTTCGCGTGCATAACCTTACATCGGATCTGGCTGGCTACTGGTCTGCCTCCGCAAGCGCGTCGCTACGCATCGAGTTCAAGCGACTCCCAGGCGGACGGAAGCTCCTTCTTCGCTGCACGAAGCATTACGACCGCTGAATCTGATTTCGAGGTCTAGCGGCGCGCCGCGGCCGACCGGTGTTCCACCATCGTGCAGCGGTCTTGCGTTGCTGGCATGCCTGCGGCGCGTGCGCGCGCGATGCCCTCATCGTTGTAAATGCCCTGCTGCAGCCAGACGGCCCCTGCTCCCACCGCGATCGCGTCATCGACAATTGGGCTGGTGTTGGTTGAGCGCACGAACACGTCGACGAAGTCGATCTTGCCGGGCACGTCCCGCAGCGATGCGTAGGCCGTCTCCCCGAGCACCTCGTCCGCCGGGAATGCGCCCAGGTGCACCGGCACGATCTCGTAACCCGCCCGCTGGAGGTAGGAGGCGATGCGATAGGCCACGCGGTGGGTGCGTGAATCGAGCCCGACGACGGCCACCCGCTTCGCGTCCAATAGCGCGCGCAACGCGTCATCCATGCTGTTTCCTCCGATGGCGCGGTGGCCGTCGCGTACCCGCAGCCTCGCGCTCCGCTTCCATTTTGACCGGCTCGCCGGTGTCGATGTCGATCTCGACGAGTTCCCAGCCGTCCGGGATCGTTACAGTTGACCCCGTCAGCGCGGCGGCGGCGTTCGCGACGGCAAGCGTGCGGTCCATGCCGTCGGCCTGGCCATAGGCGGGCACGGGCACCTGCGCCAGGGTCAGGCGCTTGCCGCTCTTCTTCACGAGCACGATCGCGAACTGGCGCAGGTCGTCCTGCTCCTCGTGCCAGCGGTCGGGGCTGTCGCCCTCGAGGGTGACTTCGAAACGCTCTATCTTCGCGAACGGGACGAGCTCCTTCGTGCCCACACCCATGCCCAGGTAGCCTTGCTGCCAGGTGGCCGATCCCTTTTTTGCGTCGATGATCACGTCCGCGCCCACCAGCGCGCTCACGAGCCCCATCACCGAAAACGGCACGATTGCCAGGCAGAACATGAGCACGCCCACGAGCGCCCAGAAGGGGAGGGACGAGCCGCCCCTCATGATGTACGTCATCAACCCGACGGCGACGGCGATGCCGAGCAGCGGCAACAGCACCGTCCCGCGCGCACTCTTGATTTCGATCTTGTCCGGGCCGATGACCGCCATCGAGCGGTGGAGGATGACCTCCCGGCGCCCGTCCCGCCGCTGGATGACGACATGCGCGGGCAGATCGGCCGGTGGCTGCGTATCCATCGCGGTCACCTTACCGCCGGGGACGTGAGCGGGCGACATTCGCGGCACTCCAGCGGCAAGGGACGGCCGCGACTCCTGGCGTTCGTCCTCGTAGGACACGCTCCCTGTACTCTAGTGGACATGAACTCAACGCTTCGCGGGCGCACCCGCGTGGTCATCACCGGCCTCGGCGCCATCACACCCGCGGGCCAGTCGGTGGACGAGTTCTGGGACAATCTCGTTAACGGCCGCAGCGGCATCGGCCGCATCACCCTCTGCAACACCGACAGTTTCGCCTGCAAGCTCGACGGCGAAGTGAAGGACTGGGAGCCGACGAAGTGGATCGAGCGCAAGGCCTCCCGCCGCATGGCGCGCTTCACCCAGTTCATGGTCGCGGCCGCGTCGCAAGCGTTGAGCGACGCCGCGCTGGATCTCCCGAACGAAAACCGTGACCGCATCGGCGTGATCGTGGGCAACGGCGGCGGAGGCTATCCAGACATCCAGGAAGGCTGCGAGACCCTCGCCGCCCGCGGGGGGATGAAGCTTGACCCCCTCTACTTCCCGCGCAGCCTGGGCAACATGGCGGGCGCGCAAGTTGCACTGCAGTTCGGGTTGCGCGGCTACAACGGCACCGTCGTCACCGCCTGCGCGGCGGGCACGCAGGGCATCGGCGAAGCGGCGATGGTCATCCGCGCTGGCCGGGCGGAGGTGATGGTGACGGGCGGCTGCGAGGCGGGCATCAGTGAACTCGGCCTCGCCGGCTTCAGCGTCATGCGCGCGGTCACGAGCTACGACGGGCTCGACCCGACGAAAGCAAGCCGGCCCTTCGATGGCAAACGCGACGGCTTTATCCCCTGCGAGGGTGCGGGGGCGCTCGTCCTCGAGAGCGAGGAGCACGCGCAGGCACGGGGCGCACGCATCTACGCGGAGCTCGCCGGCTTCGGTTGCACGAACGACGCCTTCCATGTGGTCGCACCGCCGGAAAGTGGTGAAGGCGCCGCGCGCGCGATGGCGGAAGCGATCACCGACGCGGGCGTCACCCCCGCGGACGTCGATTACATCAACGCCCACGCCACCAGCACACCGCTCGGCGACACGGCCGAGACGAACGCGATCAAGCTGGTCTTCGGGGAACGCGCCTATGACGTGCCGATCAGCGCGACCAAGAGCCTCATCGGCCACGGCCTGGGCGCGAGTGGCGGCATGGAGGCGGTCGCCACGGTGAAGACGATCCAGTGCGGCGTCATCCACCCGACGATCAACCAGGAAGTGCCCGACCCCACCTGCGACCTCGACTACGTGCCCAACGTGGCGCGTAAAGTCGTCGTGCGTGTGGCGCTCAAGAACTCCTTCGGCTTCGGCGGCCAGAACTCGTGCCTGGTCATCATGAAATACGAGCCCTGAGTCGAGCCCGAAGCGTGAGCGAGGGAATGGAGCGCGAGGGCTGGCAGCTGCCAGCC
>JBKKBS010000455.1:0-3844 GCA_046713815.1 Tepidiformaceae bacterium | reverse complement strand
CGGCGGCGGTGTCATCGTCGGCGTCGTTCTTGTCGCCTCCGCAGGCCGCGGCGAGCAACGCGAGCAGGATGAAGGGCAGTATCAACAGTCTTTGCATGGATCCTCCGGGGCATCCTTCGAGGCTACGATCGCATCGCCGAAGGGAGAAACCTGGGGGTTAACCGGGGGTTCAGGGGAGCTGGGTTGCCGTGGCGGTTGCCGTCGCGTCTTCCAGGGGTAGCGTCGTGCTCGCGGTAGGGGTGGCCGTCTCCGTGGGAGTGGGCGTTGCCGTTTCCGTCGGAGTCTCCGTTGGCGCTGTCGTAGCCGTGGGCTCGGGCGTGGAAGACGGCTCAGGCGTCGCGCTGGGCTTCGGCGTGGGAGTCGGTTCGGGCGTCGCGCTGGGCTCGGGCGTGGGAGTTGGTTTGGGCGTGGGAAGCGCCGCCGCGCCGCCGCTTGCGACTGCAATCACGCCGTCCGCCGCATCGTTGGCGCTCTTCACTACTTCGGGCGACGCCTGCTTCTCGCTGACCGTTGAGAGCACCACCTTGACGCTCCTGGCGAGTGCTTCGAGCTGCGCCTTCTGGAACTCATCGATGCCCTTCTCGCGGGCGAGGTTCTCCAACTCGGACAGCTCGCTCTCGAGACGCTTGATGTCGTTTGCGGACGCATTATCGCCCCGCTCGCGGATCTCGACGAGGCGTTCCTGCGTGTGATTTATCTGGATGTCGACTTTGCCGTCTCCGCTGGCGAGGGAGTACTCGAACCGCTCCTGGGCAAGCTTGAAACTGTAGTTCCAGTCCCCGGGCGCCGCATCGTCGGAGGTCACGAAGCCAAGCGTGACGACGCCCAGCACCCCCGCGGCGAGGACGACGGCCGAGCTTGCGAGGGCCGTCCGGACCTGCGAGAGGGGAGGATAGCCGACGGCGGCGGAGGAAACGTGCTGCTCACGGGCGGCGGCGAGGAATTTGCTCTTGAGCGAGGCTTCGAAGAAGAAGCTGGGTTGTTCCGCTTCGATCGCCGACGCGAGGCCGCTGGAGATGCCGAGCATGGGGCCGAGCCATTGCGCGTCGTTCGGGTAAAGCCCGAGGACAAAATCCGCATCGAGGCCGTCGTCGAGGAGCGACCGCGCCTCGGCGAAGAGGTCGGCTTGCCCGGTAGGCCGCGAATCGAAGAGGAAGCGCATCAGATGTGCTCCCGCATGAGGACCTGGAGTTTGGCGATGGCCTTGTGTTGGAGGACTTTCACGTTGTTTTCGGTCTTCTTCAGCGACTGCGCCGTTTCCGCCACGGAGAGCCCGGCGCCAAAGCGAAGGGCGATCACCTGGCGTTGCGCTTCCGGGAGCTTCGTCGTTGCCTCGCGGACGATTGCGAGCGTGAATGCTGTTTCGATGACCAGCGTGTGGTCGATCGATTCGTCCGGGATGGCGTCGGTAAGCTCAGCGGATTGGCCGCGGGACTTCTGCTTGCGCACATGCGAGACGACTTCGTTGCGTGCGATGCGGAAGACCCATGCCCCGAAGGGGAGGCCTCTCCAGGTGAAGCTGTCGAGGTGTGTGATGATCCGGAGGAAGATCTCCTCGGTCACGTCCTCGGCGTCTTCGCCGCCGCCCAGGCGGGCTGCGACATACCGGTATACACGCGGGAAGTAGTGCTCGTAGAGGGCGGCGAGGGCATCCTGTGAGCCGCGCTGCGCGGTTTCCACGAGCGTCCGCTCGTCGAATTCCTGTGCGCGCTCCTCGACTATTGCCTTCGTCAAACCCGCCCCCGGGTCCCCGCCGGATCGCTGTGTGTTGACCGCCCTCCTTCCGAGGATAGGCAACGTGTGCCCTTCGTACTAGCGATAACGGCACATGAGGGGAAAGGTTAACCTTCGGGGGCAGGGCCGCGGGGCTGGCGGCTCGGAGATCTCACCGGCGCTTGTTACACTTTGGCTATGCCAGCATCCGCCTTACCCGTCCTCGCCGCGCTCGTACGGACGCTCTCGCGCAGGGACACCGTCGACCGCGTGGTCCTCTTCGGCTCACGCGCCCGCGGCGACAGCGTACAACGCTCGGACATTGATCTCGCCGTGGAAGCGGGAACGGCCGATGAGCGGGAGTGGGACTGGATCACGGAGACCGTGGACAATGCCGACACATTTGTTGTTGATTGACCTTGTCCGCCTGGACGAGGCGCCAGCGGCGTTGCGCCAACGTATCGAGCGCGAGGGGGAAGTCCTTTTTGTCAGAGATGAAAGCGCGACTCTCTCTGCGGCAACTCAAACGCACGCTCGCCCGACCGGGTGAGGCACCGGCGCTGCCCGAAACCACCGACCTCTGGGTAGACAGCACGGTTCAACGCTTCGAGTTCAGCTTCGAACTCTATTGGAAGACCATGCGCCAGATCCTGGAGGCTGAAGGCTTAGAGTGCGCCACTCCGCGCGAGACCCTTCGCCAGGCATTCCGCTCGCGCCTTATCGAGAACGAATCCGCATGGCTCGACCTCCTGAAGGCGCGTAACGCAACCTCGCGCGCGTACGATGAGGAGCTGGCGAGGCGCGTGATTGACACCGTTCGACGCCGATTCCCGGCCATGCTGCAGCATCTGCCAGTCCTCGAATCGCGTCTGAGCGAGCTGGAAGCGGGGGGAGCGTTCGCGTGAGAGTCGACGACCCCGACATCAGCTTCGACGATGATGACTTCGAGGCGGAGGTCGAGCTGCTGGCGGCCGATGAGCAAGCCCTGTCGCTGGATGACACGCAGATCGATGCTCACTTTCGCGCCATGCAGCGGGCGCTGACGGAGCTGGGCGACGGCATGGTCGATGCGCAGCTTGACGCGGACGAGGCCTGGCTGGAAGCGCTCGTGGAAGAGGATCGTCCGCCGCCGTGGGCCGCGCCCAGCGACCCGTTTTCGGAGATCGACTAGGCCGTGTGGCGGCACTGTGGGGTCGGCAGCAGCCGAACCCACGATCCGGACTCCGGACGAATCAGGCGCTTTTGCGTTTCCGGGCCGTGGTCACTTCGTCGTCGGGCTCCTTCGAGGCGGCCTTTGACGACTTGGCGGCGGCGATCGAGGCTTCGAGGGCGGCCATCAGGTCGACCACGCGCGCAGGCGCTTCCTGGCGCTCGGGCATGACGATGGCCTCGCCAGAGGCCTTCTGCTCGATCAGGTCGAGCACCGCCTCGCGGTATTCGTCCTTATATTTGGAGGGGTCGAACTCGGCGGCGTAGCTTTCGATGAGCTGACGGGCGAGGGCGATTTCGCGCTTGTCGAAATCCTGGCCCTCCTCAGGCAGTCCTTCGAGGTCGTCCAGTTGGACCACTTCATCGGGGTAATAGAGGGTCGCCATGGAGATCGCCTTGCCCGCCGGGCGCAACGCGATCAGGTATTGCTTCTGCCGCATGACGACCGTCGCGATAGCGATCTTGTTCATCTCCTTCATCGCCGCCAGCAGGAGCTGGTACGGTTTCGCCGCGCCCTTGTCGGGCACGAGGTAATAGGAGTTTTCGAAGGACACCGGGTCGATCTCCTCGAGGTCGACGAACTCCTTGATTTCGATGCCCGTTGAAACGGTCGGCTCCAGCGCCTCCAGCTCTCCAGGCTCGATCAGGACGTAGGTGCCGGAGCTGACCTCGTAGCCCTTGACGATGTCTTCCGGGGCGAGCTCCGCGCCGTCGGCCTCGCAGACGCGCTTCTGGCGGACGCGCGAGCCGTCTTCCTTGTGGAGCATGTTGAAGCGGATGTCTTTGCTGCGGGCCGCCGTGTACATCTTGACCGGCACGGTCACGAGTCCAAAGCTGACGGCCCCCGACCATGTGGGGCGTGGCATGGTGTTATTGTCGATTGTCGATTGCCGATTGTCGATTGCCGGGGCGCACACTGACC
>JBKKBS010000454.1:0-4012 GCA_046713815.1 Tepidiformaceae bacterium | reverse complement strand
TCGGTGACGCGTGCCAGTGATTCCCACTCCTGGCCGATCTCGAGCGGACCCTTCACGGTGGTGACCAGACCGAACACGTCGGCCGTGGTCCGCACTCCCAGCGTGTTCAGCCGCTCGTCGGCGGCCTTGAGGAACTGGGCCAGAGCGTCCTGCTTCTTGCGCCCCTTCTCGTTAGGAAAAATCTGCTTGGGGAGCGACTTGTACGGCTCCGGAAAGCGAATGTAGTCGAACTGGATCTCCCCGAATCCGAGCTTCACGGCCTCCTCGGCGACGCGGATATTGTACTCCCAGATCGACTCGTCGTACGGGTTCACCCAGGTGAGCCCCTCCTTGTCGCGCCACGCCGAGCCGTCGGTCTTGCGGATGACGTGCTGGGGATTGGCGCGCGCGGCGACGGAGTCCTTGAACACGACGATGCGCGCAATCGGCAGGATGCCATGGGCCTTGAGCGTGTCGAGCAGGGCTCGCACGTTGGGAATGACTCCGCTCTTTCCCGCGTTCTTCTGTAGCGCCGGGTCATCCACGGGAATGTTGAGTCCGAACTCGTCCTTCACATCGATGACCAGGCCGTTGACCTCCGTGCTGTCAGCCATCGCCATCAGCGCGCGCATCCGCTTGCTGCTCTGCGCGGCGAAGCGATTCACGTACAGACCGCGAATGATGGCGGTGTCGGCGCTGGACGTTTCCGGCGTGATGGTGCGGGACGTCGGCGTTGCTGGAGTGGTCGCTGCGGCAGCGGCCGTGGAGTCGCCGACCGTCGGCGAGACGCTATTCGGAGCTTTCGCGGAATCGGATTCAGAAGTACGAGCATTCGCGCCCGTGCCGCACGCGGCGAGCAAGAGCAGAAGAACTGTCGTCCTGCACATTGAGTAGGGAGTTGATGTGGTGGGTGCTGTCGTGGTACACGGCGGAATCTAGTTCTGCCGCCTTCCATCGGAGGCTCGACGCCCGCTCCCCGACACGGGGCGTAGTCGGCGCCGCTATATTTCCCTGCCGTGATTTCCATTCGCCGCTTCGCCTCGCAGCTCGCGCTGATCGCCGTTACTGCCCTCGGGGGCGGATGCGGTGTGCCAGTATCGCCCCCGATGCCAAGCGCCGAGTTCATTGTCGTCGCCGGAGATTCAACCTTCTGGGTACGTAGCAGTCCGGAGGGGGTGCGTATCAGGCGCTCGTCCGTCTTTCTGGCGAGCTTTGGCGGACGCTTCCACGAGATCTACGTGGCGGACGATGATCGCTCGTTTTTTGACGCCGTACTGGTTGGGCAGCGCATCTTCCGGCGCGATCTCATCTCCGGCGATTCGGTCGTCGTGTACGATGATGCGTTGATCCGCGAGATCGCGAAGGCGTATGCGGCCGATCATCCGGGCGATCGACTGCTCATGCCCGACGAGGAGGCGAGCGAAGACCCGCACGATGTCGCTACCACGGAGACCGACATCGTCAATCTCGTGGGCCCGTTCCTGACGTTTGAGCAGCATCTCGATCTCGACATGGCGGACGGCCGCGATGCGCACACCACCAAGCGCGGCGTTGTTGACCTTCGCAGCGGGCGGCAGGCGTCGCTGGCCTCGATCGTGGGCGAGCAGCACGTGGTGGAGGTTATTCGGCGCGGACGAAGCATCTTTGAGGCGACGCTCGACTCCGTGCGCTCGGCAACCGACGAGCGCGCCCGTCGCGCCGCCATCGTCATAGCGGGCTTTGAGTTTGACACCAACAGCTACGCACTCACCGCGCTCGATTCCGGTCCGGCGATTGCGTTTCTCGTTCCCGGACGCGGGCGCTCGGCGGGAGGTCTCTCCCTCGAACTGCCTCCAGTTTCCGTGCAAGGTCAGAGTTGGTGGACTGATGCCAGGCGCGTTCTCCCCGCTCCGAACGCGCAGAACGGAGACGACGAATGGCATGGCAACAGCTACGACGTGATTGCGCGTTACGATTCCATCGGCGAATCCGCGTTGCTGCTGCTGCGCGACCGCTCAGGCCACGAGTGGACGGTGACGCGACTTCCGGCACCCGCGCGTCGCTTTCACGCGCTGGACACTCCGCCGGTAGACTCCACCGCCATTCGAGCACTGGCACGTGCTTTCGACGATGCAGTTCTGTATTCGGACCAAGCGCGAACTGCCGTCATTCCGCGCGGTACTCCTCGCTCTGCGGTTCTCGCGAGGCCGGCCACATTCCGAGCTCCGTGAGCGAACACTTCCGAGCGACCAGGACTCCGCGCGAGTCGCAGCTTGAGACGTCCGAGATCATGATGCCGCAGGACGCCAACATCCTCGGCCACGTCTTCGGAGGAGCGATTCTGGGTATGATGGACAAGACGGCTGCGGTGGCTGCGTTCAGGCACGGCCGGTTGAACTGCGTGACGGCATCCATTGACCGGGTCGATTTCAGGGAGCCGATTCACGTCGGCGATCTGGTCGTGATGAAGGCCAGCGTGAACTTTGCAGGGCGCACGTCAATGGAGGTGGGCGTTCGGGTGGAGGCTGAGGATCTGCTGACCGGAAGTCGCCGTCACACCAACTCCTGCTACCTCACCTTCGTGGCCATCGATCAAGACGGAAAGCCGACCGAGATTCCGCTTATTCGCCCCGAAAGTGACGAAGAGCTTCGGCGCTTCCAGGCGGCGCAGGCACGCCGTCGGCGCCGTCTGGAAGAAAGAAACGCCGAACAGAGCGCTGGAGCTCCATGACCGCTGGCGGAGGAGCAGCGCAGGGTCAGAACATGGCTCACGTTTTCTCAGTAGATCGGGCCAATCGCACACTGCCGCTGATACGTCGCATTGTCGAGGACATCGTGCGATACTACGGCCGGTGGCAGCAGTGCGTCGCCGAGTTCGAGATCGCCACGGCCAGCGATCGAGCCGACGCTCCGTTCGGTCGTGCCGACGAGTTGCAGCGCGAGGCACAGTCGCTGGCAGGCGACATTCAGAGCTTCGTTGCCGAGCTGCATTCGTTAGGCGTGGAATTCAAGGGATACGATATGGGACTGGTCGATTTTCCAGGTGAACTGGATGGTCGTCCGGTTTACTGGTGCTGGCGGCTTGGCGAGGCGACCGTCAGTTACTGGCACGAGGTTCACACCGGATTCGCGGGGCGGCGGCCGCTCGTTCCGCAACTCCAGGACTGACACGGTTTGCGAAGCAAATGAGGGAATTCCGCTCAGCCGATGGAACGCCGTGGCATGTCGTCGTCCAGATGCCCGGCGCCAGCAACGCCATGATCCTCTTCAGGAATCCAACGGGAAGCAGCTCCGGACTCGACCGCTACAATTGGCTCAATCTCCGTGGCGTAGAGGCACGCAACGTGACCGCGCGCGTTGACCCGAGCGAAGAGCTGAAAAAGCTGTCGGACTCGCAGATCGAGGCGCTCTTCCGTCGCTCGATGCCTGTCACGTCGCGTCGTCCGCGCTACGTCGTCACCTAGAGTCCGTTCACCGGGACCGCCCTGAAAGCCTGGCGCCTTTCCTCCGTATATGAGCGATCGACGAAGCGCCGAGACGCTCAGTGCGACAGTTCGGCGGCTCGCTCGGAAGCTTCTTCTACGTATGGGACGTCGATTTCCAGCCCGTCACGGGCGATGATCGCACTCGGATAAACTTCCCGCGCCTCGCGCTCGAGATCGGACGCGTCGCGCGTGTAGCGCGCGGACAGGTGGGTCAGCATCAGTCGCCGAACTCCAGCCGCCACCGCCACGTTCGCAGCCTCCCGCGCGGTCGAGTGACCAGTGTCGACTGCGCGCTCTGCGTCTTCGTCGCCGAAGGTGGCCTCGTGAACCAGGAGGTCTGCGCCAGCGGCCGCTTCTATGGTGGTTTCGCACGGACGCGTGTCGCCAGTGATGACCACGCTGCGGCCCCGGCGCGAGGGACCGACCAGCGCTGACGGCTCGATCACTCGGCCGTCATCAAGAATCACTGGTTCGCCCTTGTGGATGCGTCCCCAAAGCACGCCTTCGGGAATGCCAAGGTCACGGGCCTTGTCCGGATTGAAGCGGCCGCGGCGCTCGTGCTCCACGAC
>JBKKBS010000453.1:0-3310 GCA_046713815.1 Tepidiformaceae bacterium | reverse complement strand
GGTTTACGCGCACGGAGTTCCAGCAACGTGCCGGCGTCAACCGGGATCGCGTGCCCTCAGCCGCATGGATGAGCGCCGAGGACGTGGTCGACGCCTCGCTGCGAGCACTCAAGAACGGGCGCGCCATCTGCATCCCGGGCGCAAAGAACAAGGCGATAGTTGCAGTGTCGCGGGCGGTGCCGATGACGGTTGTACGTCGTACGGCAGCGGTCATTGGACGCCGGGTCGAGATTCCGCCCGGCGCCGTCGATTAGGCAGCCCTCGCAGACCCGTAGGCCCACCCCAGCACGACCCCGCGGAAGGCGAACTCACGGGCGCACTCGGCGCAAAGCGGTCCCTCAACGGTCCCGCCCGTGGACTCGTCGATGAGGGCGTGCCGGCCGCTCCCGTCGCCATCACAGACGAGGCATGTGGCGCCGTCGGTCCGCTGCCGGCGCGCGCAAGTGCGGCAACGCTCGAAGCCGAAGTTTACCGCGTCGTCGGCGAAGTGGTGCTCCCCTGGTGGGCAACGACGCCCCAAAACGCGTTCCACATGTGGAAGCACCATCGACTCAATCCCTGCCCGTTCCTGGGACGCGCGGCCTGGCCGCCGCATTCGCCCATTGCTATATCGTCCGTCGCGGCCTGGATCTGAAGGACGACTCTCAGGCGGCCGCCTCGCCTGTAACCGGCCAGTCCCACGATTGCACGGCGAACCACGTCTGCACGACCTCCAGGTCGAGCTGCGTGCCGGCCACGCGCGCCATCTCCGTGCGCGCGAAGTCGTCTGGCAGCTTCTCCCGGTAGACGCGCGTCGATGTGATCGCGTCGAACGTGTCGGCGACGCGATGATGCGCGCTCCCAGCGGGATCTGCTTTCCGCTCAGGCCGGAGGGATAGCCGCTTCCATCGAACTTCTCGTGATGGTGGCGGACGTAGAGCGTGCCGCGCGCGAATTCCGGGAAACGCGCCGTCAGGCGCGCTCCGATATCCGGGTGTTCCTTGATGTGAATGAACTCATCCTCCGTCAGCCGCCCGGGCTTGAGGAGGACGGCGTCGCGGATCCCGATCTTCCCCACATCATGCACGCGTGCCGCCAGTACGATCTCGTCCGCATCGTCGTGCGCAAGGCCCAGGCGGGCACAAATCTGCTGTGTGTACTGGGCCACGCGCCGGCAGTGCCCAAACGTGTATGGATCCCGGTCATCGACGGTGTCCGCGAGGGCAATGACCGCCGCCTTCGTCTGTTCGCGCAAGGCGACGCGCTGCTCCATTGCCCGGTAGAGCACCGGCAGGGGCGCCGCCACGAGTGTCACCAACCATGGGTTGACGGTCGCCACCAGCGCCGCCACGAGTCCCGCGCCATAGAGCGCGAGGTCGTACGGGAGGTCGCTTCGCCCGCGGACGAAGTCGCGCACCGTGACGCTCAATGCGAGGCCCATCTGCGCCCAGACCACGAGGAACACCAGCAGGTCGCTGACCGCCAGCATCGCTCCTGCCGCCGCAAGGGCGCCAAGCGCCGCGTGGCCATCCTCGCCCCCGAGTCCGCCCGGAGCGAGCGTGCCAAAGACCAGAGCAGCGGCAACTGTTCCGAGGAGCGCCTGGCAGGAGTTGAAGAGCACCTGGCGGCGATGGAGCTGCCCCGATCGTCGGCCACTGATGCACTCCGCCGTGGCAACCCACGGCAGAATGAATGCGGCCGCCATCCACCAGGGCAGAATGAGACTGGCCGCGAAAAGCGGCGCGGTATCGGTCACCATGCGGCGCCGGAAGGCGAGGGGTACCGGGAATGCCCGTCCGGCCACAATCAACGGGCCGAGGAATACCGCGGCAAGCAGCGCATCTCGCTCAACGCGCGCGCCCGCGCTCGCCAGAGCGAGCGCCAGGCACGCGAAAGTCGCCACCGCGGTAGCGGCGACGACCAATGCGACGCGAGTGTCTGATCGGTTGTTCAACGGTGACCGGCCTTGTTTGAACTATCGGCCGGCCAGGGATGCCACATCAGGATGAAACGCGGCTACAGCAGCCCCCATGTCTTGATCATCAGCCAGGTTGTGGAGGTGCCATCGACCCAGATCCTCGATCCGCCGCCCGTGGCCAACGCCGTGGCCGCATCCGGGAAGGACTTGCCCTTGTGGCGTACGCGCATGTCGACGGTCACCGGTGTTCCCAGCTTGTAGTCCGCGGGCAGATCCTTTTTCACCGTGATCCTGGCCGGGAAGAGGAGGCTGTCGTTCACGACCGCGCCCACGATCGCGTTGGCCGGCACATGAAACACGAACTCGACGTACTCCACATCCGCGAGACGGTCCATCGGCAGGTGGGCAGTGATCGAGACGGCCGAGCCGTTGACGATGATGGTGGGGTCGCCCGAGCACCACACTCCCCGGGCGTCGGCCTTGTTCGGCGAGAGCAGTGCCATGCCCAGGACGGCAAGCAGCAACAACGCGGCCGTGATCAGGCGATGGACGTGATTGCCATGGACAGCGAAAGTGAGCATGGATGTCTCCAAATCAAGTTGGAGCCCTTTTGCTTCGGCGACCCGGCGGTCCTTCCCCCATGGGGAGTGAGGATCCGTGGCTTTGCGTCCCCGGCTTTCGCCGGGTTTGCCGTTTCGGGCACGCAGGCGTTCCCACCAGCAATTTCGGCACTCACTGGCCACTTTGAAGGGAGAAAGGTGTAAGAAGCGTGACGGGCGGGACGTCCGGAGCGAACCGACGCGCGGGACACCTCTGCCCGGAGAGTCGCCCTACTGCCCGAATAGCCGGCCCGTGGTCGTGTGGTTGATGACCGAGAACCAGAAGCTGTTGTGGCTCGGCAGACGCTCCAGGCGGCTCCCGTCGTCCGCCATCAGCGCCGCCTCCGTGATGCGCCATGCGCGGCCGTCGGCCGACCGGACCGTGCCAGCGACCCAGTCGTAGGCGACAAATGTGACGTTGCCCCGGTCATACGCCCGCCCACCCGTGCCGTCCGCCGTCCGCAGGACAACGGCATTCACGTCGGCGACGCGGTCTTCGATGTAGCCGCGCTCCTTGAGGAGCTTCACGGGGTAGGCGGTCAGGGCCTCCCCCACGCGCACCGCCACTACCACGTCCTTCACATTCAGCGGGCCGGAGCGGTCGGGCGCGGGGAACATGAGCTGCGGGTCGGCGAAGTAGTCGGCGTAGGCGACGCCCGAGCCGTAGTCCCGGCGGAATCCCGTTTCGATGCTGAGCACCTTCGTGGCAGGGTTGTCCCGGACCCACTCCCCGTACGTGGTGTGGACGACTGGCAGCGTCTTGAGGCGAATGCCGCGGCCGGCGAGGTCGCCCCACACGGGCTCGCCTGTATAC
>JBKKBS010000452.1:0-4139 GCA_046713815.1 Tepidiformaceae bacterium | reverse complement strand
CTCGTCCAGGGCCGCCGCATTACCGCCATCAGCTCCCTCGCCGCGAGTTGCGTTCAATAGACGCCGCCATCGGAGCCGCGACTGGCAAGGAGCGGGCGCGTTCGTGCTCCCGGCGCCGTCCGATTGCTATGCATCCAACGCTGCCAGCAGCTCCGCCTTGCGCGCCACGAATTCGGGCTCACTGACGAGCGCCGGCAGCCGTGGCCGAGACCACGGCGACTCGACGGTGGCCACGATCCGCCCTGGACGCGGCGACATCACGCGCACCTCATCGGACAAAATAAGCGCCTCCTCCACGTCATGCGTCACGAGCAGCACGGTGCGCGGCTCGCGCGCCAGCACCTCCTGTAGCCAGCCATGCATCTGGCGCCGCGTGATCGCGTCGAGTGCGCCGAGCGGTTCGTCGAGCGCCATCACGGCGCTGGGGACGAGGAACGTCCGCAGAAGAGCCAGCCGCTGGCGCATCCCGCCGCTTAACTGTGACGGCCACGCCTTCTCGAACGTGCCCAGCCCGAACACGGGAAACAGCGCCAGCGCGGCATCCCTTGCCTCCCGCTTCGGCATACCGCCGAGTTCGGCGCCAAGAGAGGCGTTTGCCAGTGCCCGTCGCCACGGCAGCAGCAGGTCGCGCTGGGGCATGTAGGCAATGTGCCCCGGCTCCCCGGCCACGCCGGCGCCGTTCACCTCTGCCTCGCCGCTCGTCGGTACGAGCAGGCCCGCCAGGACGCGCAAGAGCGTGCTCTTGCCGCAGCCGCTCGGCCCCACGATGCTCGCGAACCGTCCCGATGCCACGTCGAGGTCGACGTTTGCCAATGCCTCCACCGCCCGCGAGCGCGTGCGAAAGGTGTGGCTCAAGCCGCGTACGGAGATGGCGGCGTCGTTCACGTCACTCCTTCGGCAGGAAGGCGTTCGAGTACGACGTCTTCACGTCCACCTGCTTCGTCGTCAGCCCGGCGTCGCGCAGGTATTTCTCGAAGCCCACCCAGATGGCGTCGTCTTGCAGGCCCCATGGGCGGCCTTTGTCCACGAAGCGGGTGGCCATGTACTCCGAACTCTTCTCCACCAGCGACCGGTCAAGCTCCTTCGCACCCGCGAGCAGCGCATCACCCGATTCCTTGGGGTTGGTCCGTGCGTAGTCATACCCTTTCGCGGTCGCTTCCATGAACTTGCGTACCATCTCCGGGCGCTCCTGCGTCGTTTTCTCCGTGGCGATGAAGAGCGGCGTATACCAGTCGGGGATGCATTTGAGGTAGTCGCTGAACTTGAGGCTCTGCACGGGCGCTTTTTCGATGTCGCGCGCGCGGATCACATCCCAGGATTCGAACACCCAGGCGAAGTCGAAGCGATCCTGCTCCATACCCACCACATAGTCGACGTTCCCGACCTCGACAAACTCGACCTTGTTAGGATCGCCGCCGTCGCACGCCACGAGCTGCTTGATGAGGGCGTCTTCCAGCGGTCCTCCAAAGCCGCCGTACTTCTTCCCCTCGAGGTCTTTCGGCCGCTTGATGTTGTCCTTCGTGAGCGACATCAGGCTCGAATCGTTGTGCTGGATGATCGTGCCGATGGAGACGACGGGCACACCCTCGGCGCGCGCGGGGATGACCGCCTCCTGGACGGAGATGCCGATATCCGCGTTGCCGCTGGCGACGGCCTGTTCGACGACGTTCTGGCCCGGCTCGATGATCGTCACGTCGAGTCCGGCATCACGGTACCAGCCCTTCTGCTGGGCCACGTAGATACCGTTGTGGTGCGTGTTTGGAGTCCAGTTGAGCATCAGCGTGATGCTCTCGAGGTCCCCACCGTCGCCGTCGTCGTCATCGTCGCCGCCGCAGGCCGCGAACAGCGATATCGCCGCCACTGCCGCAGTGGCGAGTGCAAATCGAACCCAAGGATTTTCCCGCATTAGTCGTCCTCCCTCTGTTGGGCGTACATCCACGGCGATGCCGCGCGGCCGGCGAGGTGCACGGCCGCGAAGAGCGCCAGGCTGGTGAGCGCCACGATGATCACCGCGACGAACACCTGGTCCACGCGGAAGGATGTCTGGGAGCGCGTGATGAAAAGCCCGAGGCCCGAACTCGCCCCCACCCACTCTCCGATTACGGCCCCCGTGACCGCGTAGGCCGCCGCGATTTGAAGCCCACTGAAGAATGCGGGCGTGGCGGCGGGGATGAGGACGTGCCTCAGAACCTGCAGCCGGTTCGCACCCATCGAACGCACGAGCCCCACCATTTCCGGATCCGCGCGCATGAGCGCGTCCGCGGTCGCTACCACGATCGGAAAGAAGCCGATGAGCGCCACGACGACGATCTTTGGCGTGAGCCCGAAGCCGAACCAGATGATGAGCAGTGGTGCGAGCACCACCATCGGTATCGTCTGCGAGACGATCAGCAGCGGGTAGAGCACGCGCCGCACGAGCGGCACGCTCGCGATCAGCACCGCCATGAGGACGCCCACACCCGCGCCAACCGCCAACCCCGCCACGGCTTCGGTCATGGTCGTCCGGATATGTGGCGGCAGCAGTCCCTTCGTATCCCAGAACGCGTCCCAGATGCGCGACGGCGCGGGCAGCACGTACGGTTTGGTGTCGAAGGCGGCCACCCACCCCTCCCAGAGGAGCACGAGGGCGACAAGCAACACGACCGCCGGGAGGTACTCCCGGCCGGCGCGTCCCGTCCAGCGCAGCGCGGAATGGGTATTCATCCCGTCACTCCCGGAACTTCGAGGTCAGGCTCGCCATCGTCGGGCCGTCCGCCAGCGACGACTCGAACGCCTTGATGATCGTGACCACGCTCCTCGCGCCCGCCTCCAGGCAGGCCTCGTGCACGCCGCGCACCACCGGCCAGAGCGCGTCCGGCTCGCCCTCGAACGTCGTCCCCAATGGTGAGACTTCGTACCTCAGCCCGGATTCCTGGATGACGGCGATGGCGGCTTCGACGTGCGCATAGGGCAACACGTCCGTTCCCGGCGGCGTGGGCAAGCATTCGATTTCGACGATCATGAGTCCCTCCCGATGGCTGGCGTCCTTCCACGGAAGGACTTTGCTCCCTTGCCGCCGGGCTCTGGGGGTACTTTCCCGCTCCCAAACAAAAGGAGCCCGGAAAGCCGGACTCCACGCATTCAATGCCCTGGGTTCCGACCGCTTTCCTCCGCACGTATAAACGTGTTCAGGTTCAAGGGGTCTATTCTCAGCCCGAAGGCACCCCCAGCGATCCCAAGCAGCTATTCAGTTGTCTCCATTTACGCTACACCCGCCGATTTGGGGTGGCAACTGTCCACCGGCGGCCCGGACGCTCACGCGTCCGTCACCCGTTGGCGACCCCCGTGCTCCCTGCCACCGTCGATAATGCCATCGACGCAATAGCGATCTCTCTCTTGATGGTGGCGCCTGTGCAGATTCGGCCACGACCCATCGCCCGTTCCATGAAGCCCACCAGTTGGGCGGACGACCCGCGTGTCATGCTCGGCCTGCTGGGAGGCATGGGTGTGGGCGAGGCGCTCGTCGCACTCGCCTTCTCCACGCCCCTGGGCCTCGGACTTGGGGTCGGCACGGGTGGGCTCGCGATCGTGGGCAAGGTGCGGGAGCGTGCCGCGGCGCGCCGGAACACGCCGCTTTCCGGCATCGCCGGCGAGACCGCCGGCGTCTACGTCGACCCCGAGACGGGCATGCCCAATCGCAACCAGTTGATCGACAACCTCGCGCGCGACATCGCTCGCTCCGAGCGGTACCAGCAGGACCTGACCCTGGCGATAGTCGAGATCGAACGCATGGACGACATCGAGGCGGCCTGGGGCGCCGACGCCACCGGCCGCGCGGTCGACCATGTGGCGAAGACCCTGCGGCGCGTCACACGCAGCTCGGACATGCTCGCGCGCGTCGACGACGGGCGCTTCGCGGCCGTCCTCATGCAGTGCTCGAACGACCAGGCGCGGAAGTTCGGCGAGCGTGTTGAGATGGCCGTTTCGAATCGCCCCATCCGCCCCGGTTCGCGCATGAAGGCGCCCGTCTACCTCACCGTGCGCGTCACGACGCTGCAGTATGACCGCACGCGTCTGCGCGGCCCGCTCGACTTCCTCAGCCGGGCCGGGGGCGAGCTGGTGATCCAGCCCGAGCGGACGATGGCGGCGAAGGGCGCCCC
>JBKKBS010000451.1:0-7641 GCA_046713815.1 Tepidiformaceae bacterium | reverse complement strand
AGCTCGGGGCCGCCGAGGTACGCGTCGCCGAGGCGCGCCGCACGGTCGACCGACGCTTCCGCGCTGCCGCCGATCCAGACGTCGACGGGCTCCGGCGGGAGCGGCGCGATATGGGCGTCACGGACGTGGTAGCGGCCCTCGCTGCTCACCGTCTCGCCCGCGAGCAGGCGGCGGACGATATCGAGTCCTTCCTCAAAGAGCGACGGGCGCTGCTTCACGTTCACGCCCATGGGCTCGAATTGGCTGCGTCCACCGCCGAGCGCGCACTGCATGATGAACCGCCCCTGGTGGATGGCCGCAAGCGTCCCGATCTGCTCGGCCGCCAGCACCGGGTTCCAGAGCGGGAGGAGGAAGAGGCAACCCGCCGGCCGGTCGCCCCACTCCGCCAGCAACCGCCCGAGCATGGGCGTGTTCTGGTAGTACGGTCCCGGCCCCGTGGAATGGTGGTCGCCGATGAAGAGCGAGTCGAGTCCGGCCTCATTCGCCGCCCGCGCCCGCTCGATCATGTTCCGCGCCGCCTCGCGCACGGCTGGGGTGGGATGAGCCGAGGTGAGCGAGATACCGATACGCATGGGGCGAATTGTCGATTGTCGATTGCCGCTTGTCGATGTGGAGCATTCCGCACCTACGCCCACTCGCACGCTCGACGAATCGGATTTCATCGCTCGTATTCCAGATCCTCGTCGACCCGACGACCTGTGCGTCGACGCGGATCAAACGTGGGAACGTTTCGCCGTTGACGTCAGCGCCAGTTCGAGGCAATCCGTGCTACGGCCCCTGCTGCCCGCGGTCCGGGCGGAGCCGCGCGTTCGGGCCATTGTTCGGCGAGTGCCACCTCGATGCCTCCGCTAATCGACTCTATCTCCACAGCCACGCGGTCCCCGGAACGGCGGAAACAGAGGGCCACGCTGCCGTCAGCGAAGCGAAGATTGCGCAGGCGCGCCCAGGCCACGCCCTCGGGCAGCCGCGGACGCACGATTGCGAGCTGCCCGGGACGGCCCGGTCGCAGGCCGAGCATGGAGGAGAGGATGTAGGGTACGCTCGCAGCCGACCAGGCCTGCGGGCGCGAGGCCACCGGGTAGGGAGTCGGCACCTGGCGCAGGTCGCGCGCATCGCCGGAGAAGAGCTCGGGCACGCGCAGGTCGGTAAAAGACCCGGCGGCGGCGAGCAGCGACGAGGCCAGCAGTTGGGCGCGATCATCGAAGCCGTAGGAACGCAGGCCCGCGAGGATAAGGGCGTTGTCGTGGGGCCAGACGGAGCCGGTGTGGTAACCGAGCGGGTTGAAGCGGCCCACGCTCGAGGCGAGCGTACGGATGCCCCAGCCGCTGAAGCTGTCAGGCTCGAAGAGGCGGGCGGCGACACGTTCCGCGCGCTCCGGGCGGGCGGCGCCGCACCAGAGCAGGTGGCCGGCGTTGGAGGCAACCGTCGGCACGGGTGCGCCGAAGCCGTCCAGGCAAAGCACGTAGCCGTTGGCCTCGTGACCGAAGGCAGCGTCGAGCCGTTCACTGAAGGCGGCCGCTTCGCGCGCGGCGGCGGCGGAGTTCGCCCCCCCGAAGACGGCGGCGAGGTTGGCGAAAGCGGCCAGCGCGGCGGCCACGTAGCCCTGCACTTCAACGAGCGCGATGGGCCCATCGACGCGCCGCCCGTCGGGCCAGACGATGCCGTCGTGCGAGTCTTTCCAGCCCTGGTTCTCCAGGCCGCGGGCGGAGACGCGCGAGTATGAGAGGAATCCGTTGACTCCCGCCGCGGCATGCGTGCGCGTCCACTGCACGGCGCGGCGGATGGCGGGCCAGAGTTCACGGATTGTCTCGCCGTCACCGGTCCAGCGGTAATACTCGCAGGCAGCGTGGACGAACAGCGGCGTCACATCGACACTCCCGTAGTAGCGGCCGAAGGGCACCTCACCGGCGGCGGCGAGCTCGCCCCAGCGCAATTCGTGGGGCAGCTTGCCGGGAGTAGCGTCGTGCACGGGGTCGTCGCTGTCGGCCTGGTGGCGGGCGAGGGCGCGGAGGGCGACGCGCAACGCCTCCGGCGCCCAGGCGAGCAGCTCGATGCCCGTGATAAGGCTATCGCGGCCGAAGAGCGTGTCGAACCAGGGCACTCCCGCCGCGATGTATTCGCCCTCGCCTGATCTCGTCCAGAGCGCCTGGATATCGCCGAGGGCACGGCGCACGACGATATCGAGGGCGTCATTGTCGCTTTCGAAGACGGTCACCTCCGCGAGCCAGGAGGAACGCAGGCGCTCGAGGGCGGCGGTGGCCACGCCCAGGGTGGCGAATGTGGCCCCCTCGATCCGGTCCTGGACGGCGACCTCGATGTCGATCGCAAGCGTTTGCCGGGGCTCGAGCGCCAGGCGGAAGGTCGCGCTGTGCTCATCAATGAGGTCCGGGCGCGTGCCGAAGCGGATCTCCGAGAAGCGCCGGCGCCCGTCCAGCCCGAGCGACGTGAAACGCACGGACGCCTCACCAACGTGCGTTTCCACGAACGGCGGCGCCCCGGCGCGCGTGAACCCGCGGATTTCGAAGATGTCGCTGAAATCGGCGCCAAAATCCACGCGCAACTCGGCGGAGACGCTGGCGGTGGAGTAGTTAGAGACCGTGATCGATTCGACGAGGCTGTCGTTGACGACGCGCCGGCGGCGCAACACGAGGGACTGCGCGGGCAGGATGCGGCCATCGCTGCGCGCCTGGATGGCGGGGTTCGTGAAGATGGCGCTGAGCGCCCCCTCCACTTCGCGGGCATCGAGCAACATCGGGGCGACGCGCCCGAAGGAGAGCGTGAGGCAGGAGAGGTAGCGCGTGTCGCGGTGGTAGAGGCCGGTCGATTCGGCGTCGCCACGGGCGGCATCGATGTCGCCGTTGGGCAGGCTGAGAGCAGAGAGGCCGTTGTGCCGGAGGATCGTGTGACCGGTGATGTTGTATGGCGCGTGGGGCTCTTCGCCCACGGGCAGCCACTCCTCGAGGAGAGCCGAAGCGGCGGGGTCGGGCATCGTCAGGCGCCTCCGGCGGCCGCGACCAGCGTCCCTCCCCTACGCTGATGAGCACGCCCCTTGAGGATATCGAGATAGAGCTGCTCGTGCGAGGCGACGCAGCGCGAGGCGTCGAAGAGGCTCATGGCGCGGTCGCGGCAGGCGCGCCGGTCGAGCGTGCCGACGCGCTGCACGGCGGCCACGGCGTCCTCGATCCCGTCGCAGACGAAGCCCGTCACGCCGTCGGCGATGACCTCGGGCACGGAGCCGCGGCGGAAGGCGATGACGGGCGTGCCAGCCGCCATGGATTCGGCCATGACGAGGCCGAAGGGCTCCGGCCAATCGATCGGGAAGAGCGTCGCCAGCGCGCCGCGGTAGGCCTCCGCCTTCAACTCCTGGGGAGGCTGGAAGTGGAGCGTCGATTCGACCCCGGCAAGCGCGGGCCGCACCTGTTGCTCGAAGTAGGCGCGCTCCGCGGGCTCGTTGACCTTGGCGATGAGGACCAGGCGAATGCCTGTGCGGCGGGCGATTTCGATCGCCGCGAGGACGCCCTTTTCCGGGCACATCCGTCCCACGAAGAGGAGGTAGTCGCCTCGTTCACCGCGAAACGGATAGTCGGCACAGTTCACGCCGTTATGGATGACCGTTGCATCGATCCCCGCGGGCAGCGTCGAACGCTGGTGGCCGCTGATGCAGACGAGACTGACGCGGCTGCCGACGGCCCGGTAGAAGGGTACGAAACGGTCGAGAATCTGGCCGTGCACCGTGTGCACGACCGGTGTGGGGAGGACGCTACCGGCGATCAGTCCCACCATCGTGTGGTCGTGGATAATGTCGTACTCACGCCAGCGGTCGTAGGCCTCGACGAGGTGCGCGGCTTCGACGACGGGGTCGCCGATCAACTCCGAGGGGGGCTCCCGGTACGTCTCGACGAGCTGTGCGCTGGTGCGCGAGCCGCCCGCGGCAAACAACGTGACATCGTGACCGCGGTCGGCGAGGCCGTCCGCGAGATAGCTCACCACAAGTTCGATTCCCCCATAGCCCGTGGGCGGGACGGCAAACCAGGGCGGCGCGATCAGCGCAATTCTCAGTGGATTCAGGGTCACGCTGTGGTCTCCGAACCGAGCCGGGTAATGAAACACGATTTAACCACGGGACGGGAATGCGAATCCAGCCCGAACGGACGGCGCGGGTTGCACCTCTATGCCAGTTTGGCCGGGAACCGCCTTGCACGCCGTGGACGAGCCGCCCTCTCGTGTTCTAACCTTCGAGCGCCAGCGGCCCGAGGCCCAATGCGCGACAACCGCGACGAATCCCATGACCACACGTAACGAACCCGTGCCGGCCCGCCCCGGCAACGAGGATGGAGTGTTGCTGGCCGCGCTGCGGGCGGGCGACGAAGCGGCGTTCATCGCGCTTGTGGAGCAGTACCACGGCCAGCTCGTGCGCGTTTCCCTGATGTACGTGGCCACGCGCGAGGTGGCTGAGGAAGTCGCCCAGGAGACGTGGCTGGGCGTGCTCGAGGGCCTGGAACGGTTCGAGGGGCGATCCTCGCTCAAGACCTGGATATTCCGAATCCTCACGAACATCGCCAGGACCCGCGGCGTGCGCGAGGCGCGCAGCGTCCCGTTCTCGGCCCTTGTCCGCGATGAGACGGGCGGGGACGAGGCAGCCATCGACCCCGCGCGTTTCCAGTCTTCCGGCGAGGAGGAGGGCGCGTGGCTGCTGGCGCCCGCCCATTGGGACGAGATGCCAGAGTCGGCGCTGATGTCGGCGGAGACGCTGGCGGTGGTCAGGACCGCAATCGAAACACTGCCGCCGGCCCAGCGGCAGGTGATCCAGTTCCGCGACATCGACGGGTGGGCGGCAGAGGAGGTATGTAATGTTCTCGAGCTTTCGGAGACAAATCAACGAGTTCTTCTCCACCGTGCGAGGTCGAAGGTCCGCCGCGCGCTCGAGGTCTACCTCGATGGGTAACAGTTTGACGGCAAGTGACGACACCTTGCCAGGGCTCGCCTGCCGTGAAGTGGTTGAACTGATCACCAACTACCTGGAGGGGGCGCTCCCGGCTGAGGACCGTCTGACGTTCGAGCGGCACCTCGACGAGTGCCCGCACTGTAGCGCCTACCTCGTACAGATGCAGGCGACAATCGCCGCGAGCGGCGGCATACGTGCGGAGGAGCTTGATCCCGCAAAGCGGGAGGAGCTAGTGGCGCTGTTCCGGGGATGGCGCAACAACTAGAAGTGGATTGCGCCTCCGGCTCAATGTCGTCGGGGGCACACGGCGAAAGTCCGAGCGCGAGCGTCAGCGAGCATGCAGCGCTGCCTATCGACATCGGGTCGATCCAGGTCAGATCGTCCGGCGCCAATCTGCGGCCGCGCGCTGCTCCGGATCCTGGTTGAGAGGTGAGCCGCTGACATCGCATGCTCGCTGACGCTCGCGCTCGGACTGAGCAGCTCGACTGTCGGAGCCGTGAGGGCACCCGCGCTAATCGCGGCGTCCCCCGGGAGACATACCCGCGAGGCCCATGAGTTCGTCCGCGAGAGAGCGGCCGATGCCCCCGGCGGTATCGAGCGGGCCTGCCATTTTCGAACGCACGATCCTCCCATCGGGCGCGACGAGGCCATGCAGCTTCAGGGTCGTGCCGAACCGTTCGGCGTAGGCCGCCGCGGGAAACGAACAGCCCGCATCGATGCGCGCCAGGAACGAGCGCTCGGCGGTGACGATAAGGCGCAGATCGGCGTCATCGATGCTCCGGGCGAGTTCCAGGGTTGTCGCATCATCGGTGCGGCACTCGACGGCGAGCACGCCCTGGGCGGGCGCGGGCAGCACATCGTAGAGCCCGAAGACTTCGGCGACGCGGTCCTCAAGTCCCAATCGCCTCAGGCCCGCGAGGGCGAGTACGGCCGCGTCGTATTCTCCCGCCTCGACTTTGCCCACGCGCGTGTCGACGTTGCCACGGATTGGGCGGATCTCCAGGTCCGGGCGGATCTCGCGCAGTTGAGCCTCGCGGCGGGGAGAACTGGTACCGACGACGGCGCCCTTAGGAAGCTGCTCGAGTGTGCGGCGGTCGCGGCTGACTAGGGCATCGCGGGGATCCTCGCGCACGGGTACGGCGGCGATCGTGAGGCCCTCCGGACGCTTCGTGGGCAAGTCTTTGTAGCTGTGGACGGCGAGGTCAACCTCGCCTCGTTGCAGCGCCTCCTGGATCGCGGTCGTGAACCAGCCCACACCTTCCGCGAGTGGGGTCGACTGGTCGCGGTCACCGGCCGTGGCGATCGTGATGATGGTCACGTCGAGCGCGGGGTCACGGGCGAGCAAGAGGCCGCGCACGGTTTCCGACTGGGCGAGCGCGAGGCGGCTGCCGCGCGTCCCCAGCCGCAGCGCGGTCACGCTCCGCCGCCATGCGGGGCGGCGATGCGAAGCGCCTCATGGGCGGCGTTGACCGTGCGGTCGATCTCTGCTTCGCCGTGCGCGGCCGAGACGAACCAGGTCTCGAACTGCGATGGGGGGAGCATGATCCCGCGTCCGAGCATCGCCGCATGGAAGCGGCCGAACATGGCTGTGTCGCTCTCCCGCGCGCCAGCGTAATCGTGGGGACGGGCGGGACGGAAGAAGAGGGTGAGCATGGAGCCGACGCGTGTGATGCTGGCGGGCGCCTCGCTGCGGCGGATGGCGGCGCGCAACCCGTTCTCCAGGTGGCGCGCAAGTTCATCCAGTCGCCGGTAGGCGCGGCCATCGGAGAGAGCGTCCAGCATCGCCGAACCGGCCGCCATGACGAGCGGGTTGCCGCTGAGTGTGCCCGCCTGGTAGACGGGGCCCGCTGGGGCGATGAGGTTCATAAGATCCGCGCGGCCGCCTATGGCGCCGACGGGCAGCCCACCGCCGATGATCTTCCCAAGGCAGACGATGTCCGCCCCGGGCAGGAGGTCCGAGAGCCCATACCGCAACCGGAACCCGGTGATCACCTCGTCCGCGATGAGGAGTGCGCCATGGGAGGCGGGAATCGCCTGGAGGGCGGCGAGGAAGTCGGGGCGAGGCTCGACGAGCCCCATATTCCCCGCGACGGACTCGACGATGACGGCGGCCGCCCCGGCGCCGTGTTCCGCGAACCAGACCTTCAGCGCCTGAGAATCGTTGTAGGGCAGGACTGCCGTGAGGCCGGCGATGGCCTCGGGCACGCCCGCGCTGTCGCTGAGGCCCATGGTGGCGACGCCGCTGCCCGCCTTCACGAGGAGGCCGTCGCTGTGGCCGTGGTAATGACCGTCGAACTTCACGATCACATCGCGGCCCGTGGCGGCACGCGCCAGGCGGATGGCGGTCATCGTCGCTTCCGTGCCGGAGTTCACGAAGCGCAGGCGCTCAAAACCGGTGGCCTGCTGGATGCGCATGCCCAGGTCCACTTCGGCGGGCGTGAGCGCCCCGAAGGCCGTTCCCTTTGCGGCCGCCTCCTGCACGGCGCTGACGATGGCCGGGTGCGCGTGGCCGAGGATGAGCGGCCCGAACGCGCCGATGTAGTCGAGGTAGCGGTTGCCCTCGGCGTCGTAGACGTGCGCGCCCTCGCCCCGGACGAGGGGGATTGGCGTCCCCCCCACGGAACGGAACGATCGCACGGGGCTGTTCACGCCCCCGGGGAAGAGTTGTTGGGCGGCGGCACGGATGACGGCGCTAT
>JBKKBS010000450.1:0-10852 GCA_046713815.1 Tepidiformaceae bacterium | reverse complement strand
GTCAAGACCTCTCCGACTCCGCGTCCTACGCGGCACCTTGAGGCACTCTCAGTTCTCAATGCTTTAACGTCCTCCGTGTCTTGGCGGTTCGAACGAAGAGGCCCGGCGGGCCTATCCCCGGGCGCCCGGGCCGGGGTTCTCCCCGTGAGGGGATCAAGTCCTACCGGACTTAGCGCGCTCGGCCAGATAGTTACCTCCTTTCAGCGAAATTAGCCGCTGCCCGCTCTCCAAACGGCGTGACATTCAACGAGCGAATGTTCCGCCGCAGGAACGCGGGCAGTTCAGCGTCTTCCTGGCTCGCCACGCCGGTCATGCCAAAGTCGGTGATGTGGCGCTGGTCGCGCGGATCGTCGAGTTGCTGGGCCTTGGGCGGGAAGCCGGTGGCGATGACGGTAAGGTGCACCTCGTCACCAACGCGCGGGTCGACGACGGTGCCGAAGATGATGTTGGCCGACGGGTCGACCACCTCCGCGATCACGCGGGCGGCCATATCCAGCTCGCGGAGCTGGAGGTTGCCGCTATGTGTGACGTTGAAGAGGACGTTGTGGGCGCCGTCGATCGATTGGTCGAGCAACGGGCTGGTGGTGGCGGCGCGGGCGGCTTCGACGGCACGGTTCTCTCCGCTCGCACTCCCAACCGCGAGCAGGGCCGGGCCGGCTTCACTCATCGTCGTGCGCACGTCGTTGAAGTCGAGGTTGATGGCGCCGTTCTGGCTGATGATATTCGAAATGGACTGGATCGCCTGGCGGAGGACATCGTCGGCGGTGTCGAAGGCCTGCTCCATGGTGCAATCGGCGGGACAGATTTCGACCAGCCGGGAGTTCGGGATGACGATCAGGGTGTCGACTTTGTCGCGGAGGCGGGCGAGGCCATCCTCGGCCTGCTTCATGCGCCGCGCCCCCTCCCACGAGAACGGCTTCGTGACGACGCCGATCGTGAGCGCGCCGACGTCCTTCGCGATCTCCGCCACCACCGGCGCGGCGCCGGTGCCGGTGCCGCCGCCCATGCCTGCCGTGACGAAGACCATCTCCGTGCCACGCAGGAGGTCGTAGATCTCATCGCGGCTCTCATCGGCGGCGCGTTCACCGCGTGCGGGGTCGCCGCCCACGCCGAGGCCCTTGGTCAACTTTTCGCCGATGCGCAGCCGCATCGCAGCTTCGCTGGAGACAAGCGCCTGGGCGTCGGTGTTGCAGGCGACGAAGGCCACCCCAGGGATCTTCGCCCGGATCATGCGGTTGACGGCGTTGCAGCCGCCTCCGCCGACCCCCACGACCTTGATGTCTGGCAGAAGTTCTGTGTCGTAGCGGATGCTCATTGGGTAGCCCTTTCCTCTCCTGGTTTGTGCTTCTTCGCGGGTGAACTCGATGAGGCTCATCGTCGTCTCCTTCCTTGCCCGGCTCATTGCGGCATGAGGATCCTCCCCCAGGACGCGATGCGCCGGAATATCCCTCCCACGGGCATCTCGAACGGTTGCCGCGCGGGCTCGACGGTGCGTTCCCGGTAGCTAAGCGCGTATTCGACGAGGCCGATGGAGGTTGCGTACGCGGGCGTCCCGATGAGATCGGAGAGCCCGGAGTAGCCGTGGGGTTTGCCGATGCGGGCGGGGATGTTGAGCCGCATTTCGGCCATCTCGGCCAGCCCGCGGAGCTGACTGCCGCCGCCCGTGAACACCAGCCCCGCGGCGAGGCGATCGAGGTAGCCAGCCCGCTTCAGCTCGCCCGCGATCATCTCGAGGATCTCGTCTGTCCGAGCCTGGAGGATTTCGCAGACATGGGCGAGCGTGACCACCTTCTGTGTTTGCGTCCCGAAGGCCAGGATCTCCACCGACTCGCCCACCATGTCCCGCTCCGCGTAGGCGGCGCCGTACTGGCACTTCACCGTCTCCGCGCTCTCCCAGGGGCAGCGCAGCACGCGTGCGAGGTCGTGCGTGAGGTGCGAACCGGCGATGGGGAGGGAGGAGGTATGCGCGACCGTGCCCTCGTCGAACACGGCGAGCGATGTCGTGCTCCCGCCGATGTCGACGAGAGCCACGCCCTGCAGCCGTTCCTGGTCGTGCAAGACGCTCGTCGCGGAGGCGATCGATTCGAGCGTGATGTCGTCGACCTGCACGCCCGCGCCTTCGACGCACTTCGTCAGGTTCTGGATGGCGGAGACCGCGCCACTAACGATGTGCGTCTCCGCGTCCAGGCGTCCGCCAAACATGCCCACGGGGTCGCTCACCTGGTCCGTGCCCTCGACCCAGTAACCGCGGGGGAGGACATGGATCACCTGGCGGTTTGTGGGGATGCTGATCTGGCCTGCCGATTCGAGGACGCGTGCGCGGTCGTCGTTCGAGATGGGGCGGCTGCGGTCGGGCACGGCGATGATGCCGCGGTTGTTTTGCGAGGCGAGATGGGCGCCGGATATGCCTACGACAGCGCTCAGGATGCGCATCCCGCACGCCTGCTCCGCTTTCTCCACCGCTATCCGCACGGACTCGCGCGCTGACTGGATGTTGTCAATCACTCCTCGCGTGAGGCCGGCCGCGGGCGCCACGCCGACGCCAAGGATGCGCGTCTCCCCGTGCTCGCCGGTGTCGCCGACGATGACGGCCACTTTTGTGGACCCTACGTCGATTGCCGCCACGGTGGTGCGTCGTTTCATGTCATTCCTCCCCGGATTTAGTACAAGACCGGCCGGTTGCCATACCGGAGGTCGATGGTCGTGTAGGTGATGCCCTTGATGCGGGCCTCGGTGGACAGGGCGGCCCAGACCGAGAGCTTGTAGGCGATGGAGCTGGAGTCTCCGAGGAGTGCGCTCTGGCCGTTCGCGGTGGTCACCTGGACGCCCTTACCGGTGAGGTAGGCGATCTCCGTGACGGTTGTGCCGAGTTGGCGCGGGAGCTTCTCGTAGATCTCGGCGGCCGCATCCACTGCCTGGTAATTCACGCGGTCGCCGACGCGGAGCGTGGCCGATTCGGCCGCCTTCACCTGAGGCGAGCCGGGCGGCGGCGGCTCGGTGCCGAGGACCACGCCGTCGCGGTCGATGGTGTAACGCACGCCTGCTTGCACCCATGTACCCCACGCCTGGCGCTCCTCGACAGTGATGCGGACGGTGTTCGGCCATTCGCGCGTCACCTCGACCGCGGCGATGAGTGGGAAGGAGTACAGCACCTGTTGGGCGCTGGCCAGGTTCGTGGTGAACATGCTATCGCCGAGGAGGCCCGTGAGCCTGACGATCTCGTCCGTGGTGATGCGATCGTTGCCGTTGACCTGCACGTGATTGACGCGGAAGGCGGGGCTCTGCCACGTCCACCAGGCGCCGTAGCCCATGATCGCGAGCCAGAGCAGGGAGGCGGCTCCCCAGACGTATCGCCGGGGGGGACGAAGGTTGAAGCGAGGCATGCGCCAGCCGCGGCCCTGAGCCCGCGCGTTGCGCGCCACGCCAACCGTGGCGTGGTTGCGTTTCACGATCCGGCCGGGTGCTCGCTGTCCCACGGCTTCCCGCGAGCGGCGGACGATCATCCGTGGCAGCTTCTTCTGATCGCGGGTGCGTTTCACGATCATCGGGAGTTCCTCCTGCGATGCCGCTCGAGCGCCAGCTCGAGGATGCGCGTGAGCAGGTCCGCATAACCCAGCCCGCTCGCTTGCCAGAGCTTTGGATACATGCTGATGCTGGTGAACCCGGGGATCGTGTTGACCTCGTTGGCGAGCACTTCGCCATCGGCCTCGAGGAAGAAATCGATGCGGGCGTAGCCTTCGCAGCCCATGATCCGGTACATGCGAAGCGCCAGTTCGCTAACGCGGCCGGCGGTGTCGGCATCGATCTTCGCGGGGATGTGCAGCCCCGTCTTCGAGGCAGGGTCGTATTTGCTGGCGTAGTCGTAGAACTCACGGTCGGGGACGACCTCGCCGATGACGCTTGCCTCCGGCCGTTCATTGCCCAGCACCGAGCACTCAAGTTCGCGAGGGGAGGGAACGCCCTCCTCGACGACGAGCTTGTCGTCGTAGGCGAGGGCCGCGCGGAACGCAAGGGAGAGGTCTTCGCGGGAGCGCACCTTTGTGATCCCGACGCTGGAGCCGCCGTTGGCCGGCTTCACGAACATCGGGTAGCCCACGGCCTCCTCGACGTACTCACGGGCTCGGGTCTCGTCGGCGGCAATCTCCCATGCCCGCAGTACGGCGTATCGCGCCTGGCGGATCCCGGCCTCGCGGAAGAGGGCTTTCATGAGCGTCTTGTCCATACCGATCGCGCTCGCGGCGACACCGGCCCCGGCATAGGGCATGCCGGCCATCTCGAAGAACCCCTGGATCGTGCCGTCCTCGCCGTTCGTGCCGTGGATGATGGGGAAGGCGACATCGCAACCGGCCAGCTCACTCATAGCATCAACGCTGACGAGCAAGCCGCGGCCGCCGCTATCGAACGCATGGCGCCCTTCGACGAGCGCCTCCCGGGTCTCAGCGGGAGTCATCCATCCGCCCCGCCGGGTGACGCCGAAGGGCACGACCTCCCAGCGCTCGGGGTCGAGCGCGCCGATGACGCTGCGCGCGCTTACGATGCTCACTTCGTGCTCCCCCGAGCGGCCGCCGAGAATGACTGCCACGCGTTGCCTCGCCATCACCACGCCCCCACAAACGCCACTTCGCGCTCGAGTGTGATGCCGTACTGTTCCTTCACACGTCGCTCCGCCTCGGCGATGAGAAAGGCGACGTCCTCCGCCTTCGCGTTGCCGTAGTTCACAAAGAAGTTGCAGTGCCGGTCGCTGATCGCCGCGTCCCCGCGGCGTTCGCCGCGCAGGCCGACGTTGTCGATGAGCTTCCAGGCGGGATGGTCAACCGGGTTCTTGAAGGTCGAGCCTGCGTTGCGGCCGCGGGGTTGAGCCGTCAGCCGGCGCTCGTCATAACTCGCGGCTTCGGCGAGGAGCGCTTTCGCGTCCCCGGGCGCAAGTGAGACCTCCGCCTCGAGGACCGTTTTGCCCGCGAACTGCCCGCGCGTGAAGGCGCTGCCGCGGTAGACGAGGCCGAGGTCGTGGGCGTCTACCCACTCCGCGCGCGCGCCCGGCTCCTGCAGGCGCACGCGCGCGAGCACGTCCGCGAGGCAGCCGCCGTAGGCGCCAGCGTTGTAGACGACCGCGCCGCCGAGCGTTCCCGGGATGCCCACCGCCCAGGCGAGCCCCGCAAGGCCCAGCCGGCACATCTTGCGCGCATAGGCGGCGAAGCTCGTGCCGCTCTCTACACGGTATGTGGTCCCCTCGGCCGCCTCGGCGCGTGCGCGGTTCGAGATGGTGAGCCCGCGGATACCGGCGTCGGCTACCAGGATGTTGCTGCCGCTGCCCAGGACGAACACCGCGACGTCAGCCTCGTTCGCCGCCGTGGTCGCGAAGGCGAGAGCGTCCGCATCGCGCGCCGTGAAGAAGAGGTCCGCGGGGCCGCCGACGCCGAAGGTCGTGTGCCGCGTGAGCGGCTCACTCCTGCGGAGTTCTCCTCGCGTCTCAAGCGTGGCAGCGAGCCGTTCGAGGGCGGTCATTTCAAGAGCTCCAGGATTTTCGGGCCGACTTCGACCACGTCTCCGGCGCCGATCGTGAAGATCACGTCGCCGGGCTTCGCCAGCGCGACCGCTTGCTTCGCGGCATCGTCGAAATCGGTCGCGTAGCCCGCGTGGGGTGAGTCGATTGCGCTCGCCAGTTCCCTGGCGCCGCGCCCTGCTTTGGGCGCTTCGCGAGCGGCATAGGTTTCCAACACCACGAGTTCGTCGAGCCCGTCCCAGCAGCGCGTCCACTTGTCCCAGAGGTAGGCGATGCGGCTGTAGGTGTGAGGCTGGTAGACGCCGATGAGTCGCCGCCCGGGGAACCGGGCGCGCGCTGTCGCGATCGTGGCTCGCACTTCGGTCGGGTGATGCGCGTAGTCATCCATAAGCAGCACGCCGCCAGCTTCGCCTATGCGCTCGAATCGCCGGCGCGCCCCGTTGAAGCGCGCGATGGCGGCACGAATGGCGTCGAACTCAACGCCGACCGTCAGGCAGGCAGCCGCCGCAGCCGTGGCGTCGAGTACGAAGTGGATGCCGGGCACCCGCGCGGTAATCTCACCCAGCACCTTTCCACCACGGGTAAGCGTGAAGCGCGCGCCATCAGCGTCGAGGGCGATGTTCGTGGCCTGCCAGAAGCGCACGCCCTCGGAACCGTAGGTTTCGACGCGGATCGGTTCGTCCTCGACCATCTCGCTCACAGCGCGCGCGCCGGGATCGTCCCAGCATGCGAGGAGCGTGCCGCCGGGCACGATGCGCCTGGCGAAGTCGACGAATGCTTCGTGGTAGGCGGCGGCGGTCCCGTAATAGTCGAGGTGGTCCGCTTCCACGTTCGTGATGACGGCGATCGAGGGCGAGTACTCCAAGAATGCGCGCTTGTATTCGTCTGCTTCGACGACGCACTCCTCGCCTTCGCCCCAGGCGGCGTGGCCGCCGAGGTCGATGCTCTGGCCTCCGAGGAGGTACATGGGCTTGCGCCCGGCTTCGCTTAGGATGAAGGCGATCAGGCTCGACGTGGTGGTCTTGCCGTGCGCGCCCGCCACGGCAATAACCCGTTTGCCCTCCATCAGCCTGGCCACCATCTGCGAGCGCACGAGAATGGGGATGCCTCGCCGCTTCGCCTCCGCGATCTCGGGGTTGTCATCGCCGGTTGCCGCCGTATTCACCAGCAGGCTCGCGTCAGCGGGCACGTTCTCGGCGGCGTGACCTTCGTGGATGGTGGCGCCCATCGCTTCGAGTCTGTTCGTGAACTCGGACAGGCGCAGGTCGCTTCCGGAGACGGCAATGCCGCGCTCAAGCAGGAGCTGGCCGATGGCGGACATATGCATGCCGCCGATACCAACGAGGTGGACGGGGCCGCTGACGTTCATCGTCGCGCCACCTCCACGATCAGGTCGGCGATGCGGTCGGCGGCGTCTGGCCGTGCCAGCCCCGCGGCGGCATCGCGCATCGCGGTGAGACGGGCGTCGTCGGCGAGCAGCTCCGCAATGATCGTCCCGAGGTCCATCGTCGCCTCTTCGGCGATGACGGCGGCGCCACCGTCGACCAGCCATTGCGCGTTATCGCGCTGGTGGCCGCCGGCGTAGGTCCCGGGCACGAGGATGGCGGGCAGTCCCGCGGCGGGCACTTCACCAAGCACGCTCGCACCGGCCCGGAAGACGCCGAGGTCGGCAGCCAGCATCAGCGTAGGCAGATCGTTGCGGAAGTCGGCCACCTGGTAGTGGCGGGTCTGTTGCGCGCGCAGCTCGTTACGGATTTGCGCGGCGCGGGGCAGGTCTCCAGCGCCGGTGACGTGGAAGATCGTGCATGTGCCCGCGAGGCGAGGGACAGCCGCGAAGATGGCGTCGTTGATCGCCTTTGCTCCCTGCGTCGCCCCGGCGACCACGACAACTTTCTCGTCATCGGTGAGTTCGAGTTCGCGGCGCGCTTCGGAGCGTGACATTTCGAAGAACGACTTGCGCACCGGGTAGCCCGTGACGACCGTCTTCTTTCGGGGCAGGTGCTTGAGCGCCGCCTCCGTGGTGGTAGCCATGCGCGTGGCGAGGCGCTTCTCCCCGCTCACTGCCCACCCGGGAGTGACGTCGGGCAGGTAGACGACGAGGGGCTTGCGCAGCACACGGGCCGCCACGCTACAGGGGAAGCTGCCGTAGCCACCCGTGCTGAAGACAACATCCGGCCTGAAGGCACGGAGTTTGCTCGTCCCGGTGATAACGCCCAATCCGAGCTGGCCTATGCTCGCGGCAATACCGAGCGGCCCGCGGCCGCGCAGGCCCGCCGCCGGTACGGCTTCGAAGTGCAGCCCGCGGGCCTCCACGGATTGGCGTTCGCCGCGGTCTTCCGGGCCGAAGAAGCGCACCTCGCTAAGCAGCCCCGCGCGCGCCTGGAGCGCGTCGAGCACGGCCAGCGCGGGCAGGATATGGCCCCCGGTGCCGCCGGCGGTCAAGGCGAGCCTCATCTGCGTGACCTCCGCACGATCTGGCCGCGGGCCGTGGCCCCGGTCTCGCGGTCCATGTATCCGCCACGATCGGTGCCGTAACGGGAGACGCTCACGAGCACGCCAATCGCGAGAAGCACCGACGCGAGCGCGTTGCCGCCGTAGCTGAGGAAGGGCAGGGGGACGCCCGTGAGGGGGATGAGGCGCGTGATGCCGCCGATGTTGAGCAGCGCCTGGGCGGCGATCCACGTCGTCACGCCGGTCGCCAGGAGCACGCCGAACTCGTCGCGCGCGCGACGCGCAATCTGGTATCCGCGGAACATCAAGATCATGTAGAGCAGGAGCACGGCGCTGGTGGCGACAATGCCCAGCTCTTCGCCAAGAATCGCAAACACACCGTCCGTGTGGCTCTCAGGCACGTAGAAAAACTTGGCCCGGCTCGCGCCAAGGCCGAGTCCGGTGATGCCACCGTTGCCGAAGGCGATGAGCGCCTGGAGCGTCTGGAACCCGTTCCCGAGGGGGTCTGCCTCCGCGTCCATGTATGCGGTCAGGCGGTCCATGCGGTACCCGGCGACGGTGGCGAGCGTGAGGATGCAGGCGAATCCCGTGGCCCCGAGGGCGAGCATCTGGGCGATCGAGGCGCCCGCGACGTAGAACATCGTGACCGTGATAGCGAGGATGACGAGTGTGGTGCCCAGGTTTGGCTCGAGCATGATCAGCACGCCCACCGAACCGATGATGACGATGAACGGGAGGAGGCCTCCTTCGAAACTGCGGATGCTGTCGCCCTTGCCGGCAAGCCATGCGGCGAGGTAGACAATGACGGCCATCTTGGCGAACTCACTCGGTTGAATTGTGAAGTCGCCCACGCCGATCCAGCGCTTCGCCCCGCCGCCCTCCACGCCCACCACGAGCACGGCAAGGAGCATCAGGATCGTGAGCGCCATGATGGGCACGGCCAGGCGTTGGTAGATGTGGTAGTCGGTGCGCATGGCGACGACCATGAGGATGATTCCTAGCACCGCCCAGGCGAGCTGGCGCATGATGTAGTAGTAGGGCGTGCCGGGCGTGGATATGGTTGCCGTCTCGGCGAGTGAGATGACGAAGCTCGCGCTGTACACCACCACCAACCCGGTGATCGTGAGCACGGCCGTGAGCGCCAGGATCGCGTAATCCGGGCGCCCGGGAGTCCATGCGCCAGTGCGGGCCGCTATGGCGACACCTCCTCGAAGCCTGGCAGCGCCCGCACCAGTTTGCGGAAGTGCGCGCCCCGCGCCTCGAAGCTGGCATAGGCGTCGAAGCTAGTGCCCGCGGGGGCGAGCAGGACGATGTCGCCGGTCCGCGCGAGGCGCACGGCGGCGGAAACGGCGTCATCCAGCACGGGCACGAGCCGTGCATGGCCGGCGAAGCCCTGCAGTGCATCGTGGAAGAGCGGACCGGCTTCGCCAAAACAGATGACGGCCCGGCAACGTTCGCGCGCGACTTCCTGGAGAGCATCGAGCGGGAGGTTCTTCTCCCGCCCGCCGAGGAGCAGCACGACTGGCTCTTCGAACGAGCGGAGGCCCGCGATCGTGCGCTCCGGGCTGGTCGCGATGCTGTCGTTCACCCACGTCACGCCGTTCGCGAAGCCCACGACTTCCAGGCGATGGGGCACTCCCCGGAAGCGCGTGGCGGCATCACGCATGGCCTCCACGGGCCAGCCGGCCGCGCCTGCAAGGGCGCAGGCCATTACCACGTTCGCGAGGTTGTGACGCCCACGAAGCTGGACACTCGCGGCTGACATCACGTCGACTTCGTGCCGGCCGGCGCGGACGACGATCGTGTCCTTGTCGAGCCAGGCTCCCGGCCCATCGACTTCGCCCATGAGCGATGCGCGCCAGAGCTTGCCCTTGACGGACGCCATGAGCGCGCGGCTGTGCTGGTCATCGGCGTTCATCACGGCGATGTCGTCGCGCGACTGGAGAGAGAGGATGTTGCGCTTGAGGCCCACGTATTCGTCCCAGTTGAATTGGTCGAGGTGGTTGGGTGTGACGTTCGTGACGGCGGCGATGTGCGGGCAGCGGTCCGTGTACTGGAGCTGGGTGTGGCTGATCTCGAGGATGACGGTCGTCGACTCGGAGATGCCGTCGACGCGCGTGAGTAGCGCTTCGCCGATGTTTCCGCCGACCACGGTCTCCGCGCTCGCCGCACGCGCCATCTCCGCCAGCAGAGCCGTCGTCGTTGACTTGCCACTCGAGCCCGTGATGCCAATGACGGGAGCCTTCACGAGTTGGAGGAAGAGTCGCATCTGTGAAGTGATGGGCACGCCCAGCTCTCTCGCGCGGCGAAGGGAGACATCGTGCCGCAAGACCGACTGGGAGACCGCCAGGAGGTCGAACCCGGCGGGGTCGAGCAGCTCTTCACCGGTAACCGTGCGCTCCACACCGACCGGGGCGGTCGCGCCAGCGGCGGAGAGGAGGGCATCGGAGCGCGTGTCCGACATGACGACCGTGGCGCCGCGATCGAGCGCCCACTGGGCGAGGTCGCGGCCCTCCATGCCCATCGAATACACGAGCACGCGCTTGCCGTGCACGTCCGGCACGCCGTTAGCGGCGCCGTTTTGGAGGACGGCCGTCATGCCGGCACCTCCAGGGCGAGCGCGACGCCCACAATCGCGCCCACGATCCCGACGACCCAGAAGCGCGTCACGACTTGCGTCTCCGCCCAGCCGAGGAGCTCGAAATGCATGTGCAGCGGTGCGCGCAGGAAGACGCGTTTACCGCCGGAGAGGCGGAAGTAACCGATCTGAATGATGTTGCTCAAGGCCTCGGCGACGAAGATGATGCCGATCACCGGCAACAGGAGCCAGTGACCTGTCATCAGGGCCACGACGGCGAGGCTCGAGCCGAGGGCGAGGGCGCCCGTGTCGCCCATGAT
>JBKKBS010000449.1:0-6939 GCA_046713815.1 Tepidiformaceae bacterium | reverse complement strand
GTTTCCCACTCCATCTCGATGTTCTTGCCGGTTGCGTTGGGACCGTTGACGTCCGACACCAACCCTTCCTGCCCCGGGTCGACGCGAATGTCGACGTTCCAGTCGTGAGAGTAGTGGTTGGCGGGGGTGTCGTTGTGGGCGATCTTGCTCTTAGTCACCACGCCGCTGGCCTCACGGAACCTGTCATCTGTGCCAAATCCATTGGCATAGACCCAGCCTTCCTCCGCGATCTCGACATCGAAGCCAGCGATCAGGAAGTCGAACTCAATCCGCCATTCCTCGCACTCAGAGGTGGATCCGTCGATGTTGCCGGGTCCAGCAAGAGCGACGTGTAGGCCCGCCCCAGGGAGCGCCGCTACCACTAGGCTGATCACGAACGCGCTAAACGCCAGGGCGCGAAGGATGGTGGTCGTCCTGGACTGACGCCGAGCGAACATGGTGCCTCCGGCTGCGGCCCAAAGGATCGATTTGCGAACTGTCAACAATTGCGAAACCGCGCCGAGCGGGACGATACACCTTCCCGCAATGGACGCGCAACGGGTTTGAGCCGCGTCACGCTTGAACCGGGTACGCGCGGCTCTGGGAGTTGGCAACGTAGATAAACGGTCCCGGCGCTTGGTCTTGAGCCGGTAGCGACCGTCCTCCGCTTCGTCGCCAACTGGACGGCCCGCCCGCCGCCGTTCAGAATGCCAATCCCAGCACTGCTCCGGAGGCGCACCATGGACTACGCACGACCCGAACTGCTCGCCGAGCCCGACTGGCTGCAGGCGCACGCCAACGATCCCGGTGTCCGCATCATCGATTGCGCTACCCTCGAAGCCTACCGCCGCGCACACATCCCCGGTGCGGTGCAACTTGGCGCGCACTTCTACATCAAGGCGGATCCTTCCTCGGAAGGCTCCAATGACGACCACGGCACATTCGTCATGCCCCCCGCTGCCTTCGAGCAGTTCATGTCGAAGCTCGGCGTCGGCCCGGACACGACTGTCGTCGCCTACGACGATAACAACGCCCTCGTCGCCTCGCGGCTCTGGTGGGTGCTGAAGTACTACGGCCACACCAACGCCAAGGTGCTCAACGGCGGCTGGCACCGCTGGCTCAGCGAGAACCGCCCTGTCACCTTCCACGCCACGAAAGCCCCGGAGGCTAGGTTCACCGTCCGTCCCAACGAAGACCTCATCGCGGACGCCGGCTACCTCAAGGAGAACCACGACGACAGCGGCTGCCAGGTGCTCGACGCGCGCACCGACGAAGAATGGACCGGGACCAACGCTCGCGGCAACAAGCGCGTCGGCCGCGTCCCGGGCGCCATGCACCTGGAGTGGCTGAACTTCGTCGCCAAGACGGACGACCGCAAGTTCCTCCCCGCCGAGCAGCTCTCCGCCATGGTCGCGGAGGCGGGCTTCACGCCCGAGAAGGCAACGATTACGTACTGCCAGGGTGGCATCCGCGCCGCCCACGCCGCCTTCGTCCTCGACTTACTCGGGTGGGACAACATCCGCGTGTATGACGGCTCCATGCGAGACTGGGCCAACCGCGAAGACACTCCGCTCGTTGTCTAACTCGCCGACATCCCGCCCCTCGCCACGGCGAGCTGTCCGACGTTCATGAAGGGTGCGAGGGCGGTCACCGCCATCGCGTAGAGGTCGATAGCTGCGTGGCAGGTCTCCTCGAAACTCGCGTCTGAAAGACCGAGCGCGGTTCGTTGTGCCTTGCTCCAGCTCTTGCCCAACGTATCCGCGACGCGGGGCCACTGGTCCTCTTCGCGCATAAGCAGGAACCGCAGACGCACGGCCATGATCGCGGCTATCCGCAGGGCGAGCACATTTCGCCAGACCGCGGCAGACACATCGTCTTTCGCGGACAACGCCGCTTGGAGCTTCTGAACTTCCTCCGCGTAGCCCGGTAGCTCGGCGGCGCACCACGCGTCCGGATCGGGAATCTGCGCCCAAGACCAGGCGGAGGCCGCTTCGATCAGCCTCGCGCCTTCGCCCCGTGGGTCGGAGAGAATGCGCGCCGCTCGCCAGCCTGGTACCGCCTGGATGCAGCCGGGCAACGCGCTGAACGATTCAAGCACCGCGTCCCTCGTGCGCCAGGAGACGGTGACCAGCCAGCTTTCACGCCGTTGCGTGACATACTCGGGACCGTCACCGAGGGCGTAGAGGTCGATGTCGGAGAGAGCATGCGCTGTCCCGCGGGCATGGCTCCCCATCAACGCTACCCCCGACGCGCCTTCGTCACCGAGTTCGGCGGAAAGCAATTCGAGAAGTGGTTCGAGGTCAGGCACAAGCACGAGACTACCGGTCACGCGAAGAGGCCGCACCTCGTAAGACGTGCGGCCTCGGATTTCGTTGAAAGTATTTCACTCAGACGGCGGGTGCGGGCTCCGGAGTTGCGGTCGCGCTTTCGGGTGCAATGATGACCTTTGGCGCGGCACGCTCATAGCGCAACAGCGCTTCGATGGTGTAGCCGAGATCGGCCTTCTCACAGAGCGAGCTACAGTAGGTCATCTTCAAGGTCGTGCTCGGCGACTTGCGCCAGTCGTAGCGAAGGCTGCAGCGTGCGCAGACCTTGATATGGCTCATGGACATCCCGGATGCGCCGGGGGCGATTTCTGTAGTCAAAAATTGATCCTCTCGTGAAGTGGCCGCATCGGTCGGCCCTTCACAGCTCCTCATCCAGCGTAGGTGGTTCTCGTGAGTAATGCGAATGCCGGGCGAAAAGGCGCCTTTTTGCCCGGCCTCGGCTCTATGCAGCCAGCAATTCCTTGCTCCAAAGCGGGAGCACTTCGGCGATGTCGCGTTCCCTGGGCTCGGGTGCGAACGCCTTCATCTCGAGCAGCGTCTCGATTGTGAAACCGAGGTCGCCTTTTTCGCAGAGTGTGCCGCAGTAGGTCATCTTCAGCGAGCCGCTGGTCGAGCGGCGCCAGTCATACGGGACGGCGCAGCGGGCGCAGTGGCGGATGTTGCTGCCGATCGGTGTGGGAGTGATGACGGCGGTCGTGGTGTTCATGCTCGTGCCTCTGCCGGTCTCCCGTGTATAGGAGCGGGGAGCCTGCACACTCAATCTACGACCGCGGTAGGGTGGCTGGTCACGGCATTCGGGGGGAGCCGCCATCCTCCCTTGGGCGGAGAATGTGTGGAACCTCACGTTTTCCGATGCCTACGCGGCAGACGTGGCGAGAACCGCGCCCCACGGCGACCTCTGCGTCTGCAGAAGCGACTCGATCGTGAAGCCCATGCCCGCGCGTTCGCAGAGCGAGCCGCAGTACGTCATCTTCAGCGAGCTGCTGGCGGAACGGCGCCAGTCGTACGCCAACCCGCAGTGCCCGCACTGGCGCATGTTCCCCGCGAGCGCTTGGGGGGAGGCGGCCGGCGCCGTCGTGGCTGGATTTATGATGCCCGTGTCCATCTTGCGGACCTCCGTTGCTATGCGGATTGTCACACCAGTTGGTCTCGCGTCTCTACGGCAGGTGTCACCGCCAAGTATTGCAATAATGCGGTGTTGCGATCAGGCCGCAAGCAGCAGGCGCCACGCTGGCTTCACGAACTCAACTTCCCCTAGCAGGGATTCAATGGTGAATCCCATGTCCGCCTTCTCGCAGAGCGACCCGCAATAAGTCATCTTGAGGCTGCTGCTGGGCGAACGCCGCCAGTCATATGGAAGACCGCAATGCTGACAGTGGCGAATGTTTTCCTGGCTCATCTCATTACCCCTGGTGACCCCGAGACTATTACTGGCCCGTCACGGGAATGTCACTTGCGGTGATATTCGGCACGAATGATCCATTCGCGCAGCGCGCCAATGCCCCACTCCCCGTCGACGACGACCGCAAGCACGATTCCTAACGAAGCTACGACAATTGCGAGCCTGCGTGCTTGGCCCGTTACCCCTCGACCCGTACGGTTCCCGTCTCCCCGTCGACCGTGACCGTTGCCCCATCGGGGATCTGGCGCGTGCCCACCTGCGTGCCCACCACGCAGGGGATGGCAAATTCCCGCGCGCAGATTGCCGAGTGTGACAGGACGCCGCCGCTGTCCGTCACCACGCCGCCGGCGACCGCGAAGAGGGGCGTCCACGGCGCCGCCGTGCTCACGCACACGAGGATGTCGCCCGGCTCCAGCCGCTCGCACTCCGCGAGGCTCTTGATCACGCGTGCCCGCCCCGTGACCGTGCCCTTGCTTGCCCCGAAACCGGTCACCACCCGCGTGTCGTTCGATGCCGCCGCCCCGATACCGAAGAAGTGCTTCATCACGAGCTGCATCTCCGGTGGCGTCTCGCTCTCGTCTGGAGGCGCGCCTACGAATGGTGGCGGCATGAGCCCGCGCCAACGCTCCATCTCCGCCCGCCGTTCGGCCACGACCGGGGCGAGGGATACGCCGGGAGATCGCACGGCCTGCTCTGCCTCTGCCCACTCCAGGTAGAGGACATCGTCCGCTTGCTGGAGGCTGCCACTCGCGACCAGCTTCCGGCCAAGCGCCAGGACGGGCCGCCGCAGTACCCCCACGATCGTGAGTTGCCAGTGCGCGCGGCTTTCGCTGATCGAGACGTGCCCGCTGGCCGCCTCCAGCATCGCGAGGAATTGTTCGTGTTTCTCCGGCTCCAGCCGCCGTTGAAGTTCCTCGTGGGCCGACTCACGGTCCAGGATCGAGCGCGCGACCGCGTCCTCCGCGCTCGCGCTCGATTCGTCGAGATACCGCGCCACGAGCTGGAGCGCGACTGTGGGGTCTTCCGCCCACGTCGGCACGTCGAAAAACGACCAGCTCTCCAGCCGCCACCCGAATTCGTCGAGGAAGCGGTCGAGTGCGCCTGCGAACTCTGCCCCGCCGGGCACGCTCGCGATGCTCGTGACGTTGCCAGCCCTCACCCGCTCCATCACGTCGGGTGACTTCCGCGCCAGTTCCGCGAGCTTGCCCAGGCCGAGGCCCGCCGACGAGGTGGCGTTGTCGAATCCCTGGAGCAACTTCCCCACGAGCAGTGGACCATCGTCGCCAAGCTCCTGCTCGGAGAACACAACGAGCTGCATCGTCGGCATCATGAAGGCGATGACCATCACCATCGTCAACCGGAAACTCTCGATCGCCTCCGGGATGAGCGCGTCCAACGCCGCCAGCAACTCCTCGCCGCTCATCGCGTCGAAGTCGGTGGCACGCACCTTCTCAGTCCACTCCCGGATGCGTGGGATGTATTCGTCGGGCCAGATGCTCAGGCCGCGCTCGAAGACTTCGGTCGGAGGCATGGGAAGTTCCATCCCAGCCTGGTAGGGGTAGCCGTTCACCCACCGCGTGCGCACACCGGTTATCCCTGCGTCGATCTCCGCCGAGATGCGCCGCGCGAACGGGGCCACCGGCCGCGCATTGTGCATCTGGTCCCACATCCATGTGAGGGCCGCATCGGCGGGGTCGTCCCACTGGACCTCGAAGCTGTCTCTCTGGGCAGTAAGCATCGCTATCCTCTCCCCGGTCCCGCCAACGAGGGCGAAAGCACCATCGGATTCTACCCGCACCCAACCTCTCGGCAATTCGGCACGACCGTACCTCCCCCTCTCCACACGCAGTGGAGAGGGGGTCGGCGGGTGAGGGTCACTACGTTCGTGCGAGGATCTCGCGCATCTGCTTCCAGCGTTCCATCCGCGTCTTCGCGGCATCATCCAGTGCCGACGTGTCGACCTCCGCCACCATCGCCCCGTACGCGGGATAGCTCGGGATCTCGTCGTCCGTCAGTTCCTTCATGAACTCCTTGCGCTTGAACGCCGCCTCCACGTACGGCGCCAGCTCGTCCGCCTTCTTCCGTTCGCGCCCTTCGACCTCTGCCTTGAACTCGGGCATCACGTCTGAGGCGAACAGGTCGAGCGATTCGCAGATGTGCTCGTGCTGGTTCTTGCCCCCCTGCTGGATGAACACCGTCTGGTCCACGCCCGCGTCCGAGAAGCGGCGCAGGTGGGCGCGCAACTGGTCAGGCGTGCCGATGCCGTCCGTGCCGCCACCGAGGAAGTCGAGGTCGTGCTCGCCGATGGCATTCTTGATCTTGTTGTAGTTCGCCCAGATGTCGCTTCGGCCGGGCTTGTGACTGCCGAAGACGTAATGATGGCCAAGGCCGAACTGGAAGAACTTGAACCCGTCGAAGCCGCGCCGGTACGCCTCTTCCGCGTCCGCGTGGCAGCTGAAGCTCGTCACCATCGCCACGTTCGGGTTCACCGTGTGCCCGATCGGCACGCACTCATTCTTGAACGTCTCGTAGTAGTCGGTCACCCACTTCTTCGCCTCGTCCGGGTCCACGAAGGCGAACGTGAGCGCGCCAATTCCCAGTTGCGCGGCAAGGTGGATCGTCTCGCGGTTCGAGCACGCAACCCAGAGCGGCGGGTGCGGCTTCTGCACCGGCTTCGGTACCACGTTCCGCACGGGCATCGAGAAATACTTCCCCTCGAAGCCGGGATAAGGGTCCATGGCAAGCATGTTGCAGACCTGCTCCGTCGTCTCGCGCCACATCTCGCGCCGCTGCGTGGGGTTGATGCCGAAGCCCTCAAGCTCCGCGCGGCTGGCCGATTCGCCCGTGCCAAACTCCACGCGGCCGTTGGAAACGAGGTCGAGCGTCGCGATCTCCTCCGCGATGCGCGCGGGGTGGTTGTAGTTCGGCGGCATGAGCTTGATCCCGTGGCCAAGCCGGATGTTCTTCGTGCGTTGGCTCGCGGCCGCGAGGAAGACCTCCGGGCAGGAGGAGTGGCTGTACTCCTCGAGGAAGTGGTGCTCCACCTCCCAGGCGAAGTCGATCCCGAGCTTGTCCGCCAGCTCCACCTGGTCGAGCGCGTCCTGGAAGAGCTTCTGCTCCTGGCCGTCCGCCCATGGCCGTGGCAACTGGTGCTCATAAAAAATGCCGAACTTCATTCGCGGGTCCTCCTGCAAGTCCCCGCAGTCTAGCAGATCCTTAGCCCCCCGCTAA
>JBKKBS010000448.1:0-7151 GCA_046713815.1 Tepidiformaceae bacterium | reverse complement strand
GCCATCCGTCGCCAGGTGTTCGACACCCTCCAATTCAAAGAGACCTTCCGGCGTGTGGGGGATACCGAGTTTGGGCTCCGCGCGGAGGCGCAGGGTTACCGCGTGGGTTTCGCGCCGGCCATGCATGTGCGCCATGCCCACGACCAATCGCTCGACCTCTTCGCCGCCAAGCAGGTCTGTCACGGCTGGGGTGCCCAGCGGCTCATGCGAGATACGCCCGGCCTCCCCTGGCACGGTGGACACTTGCAGCTCACGGCGCGCATCGGCCCGCGGATCCGGCGCCTCCCGGGCCACTGGCTGGCGGGGAAGCTGCTCGCGTCCGGAGCCATCCAACTCGCGCGAGGCATCGACCGGGCCACGAAGCTGCCATTCGGCGTCGCGAAGCTGCTCCTCGGGCCGGTCGATAAGCTGGCGGGAGTGGCTGGCCACCTCATGTACCGCCCCGGTGCTCCGGAGCCGAGTCCCTCCGAGTTGCTTCGCCGCCCCCTGCCACGCGACTAGATCGACATGCACCCTCGGGCCAGAATCATTCCATGCCTGAACCGCTTCGCGCCGTCATTTTCGATTTCGGGGGAGTCATCTCCCAGCCTATGGGTCCACTTCTCGCGGACCTCGAACGGGCTCATGGGTTGCCGCCGTCATCGCTCGGGGGAGCGTTCTATGGCGGCGACCTGGTACCGCGCCGAACGCGGCCAGATGACGTACGGCGAATACGCCGCCGCCTGCACGGACCTGCTGCGGGGCCTCTGCGCCGACCCGGGACAGGCCGAGACCGTTTGGGACGACTGGTACTCAGCGTTTTACCGCCCCGAATTCATGCCCGGCATGATCCCGCTAGTCGAGGCGTTGCAGGGCCGTGTGAAGGTGGCGATGCTGAGCAACGCCTCGCCCGGCATGGAGGAACGGCTCCGGGATCACCTCAAGATTGCCCACCTCTTCGACCCGCTCCTCGGGAGCGCGAGCCTCGGCTGCGCCAAGCCCGAGGAGCAGATCTACCGTATGGCCCTGGACCGCATCGGCGAGCCGCCGGAGGCATGCTTCTTCATCGACGACCTCCCCCAGAACATCGACGCCGCGCGTGCCCTTGGCATCCGCGGGCACGTCTTCGTCGATGCCCCCACCCTCGTCACCGCCCTCGCAGCCGAGGGCATCGAGGTTATTGGGACACCGCAAAGCCAATCAGTGACGCGCTCGTGAAAACGCGTGCGACGCACCGAACCTCCACCAACGCGCGAATTTCCTGGTGGTTTTAGCCACTGTTCCCGTGAGCCGCCAGCAAGCCGAGCAGATCGTCCCTGGCGATGCCGAGCGACCTGTAGAACATCGGGATCACTTCGCCCGAGAGGACCGTGCCCTCCGCGAGCGTGCGCGCGTCCAGTTGTGTGCCTCCCGCCTCCCGCAGCCGCCGCGCCGTGTCGTTGATCACCGCCCGCGCCTGCGACCCGAACATCACGTCCTGGGTGAGCGGTTCGCTGCCCGCGCCGATGCATGCGACGACCGCCGCCTCGATGTTCTCCCGCTTGGGCAGTCCCTTCAGTCCATGCTGCTGGGCCACGACGAGCGCGCCGGCGAGCACATGCTCCGCCGCGACGATGCCCACATGGTGCCTCCAGCAGAAGTTCTGCGCTTCCTTCATCGCCCGTTCGCCGTCGTCCGTCATCCGGATCTCGTCGCTCATGACCCGCCCTCAAGTGCGCGTCCCTCAAAACTCGGCGCGATGTCGATCACTTCGAGTTCCACCCGCTGCCCCGTCCAGTCGCGTTGCAGCGAGTAGATCACGTCCACTGTGTCCGACAGTTCGAGGTCGGCCTTGCTGAAGGCGATGCCCGGCCAGGTCGCGATGCCGTCCTTGAGCGTGATGCGCAGGTGGCTTTGGTCCGCCCCGACCGCCTTCGCGTTCACGACACGGACGTTGCGGCTCATGAGCACCGGCTTCCGGTTCCCGTGGCCGCACGGCTCGAAGCGCATGAGGCCCTTGATCTCCAGGCCAGTCAGCGCGGACAACGGCGCTTCGGCGTCGATCTCGATCACCTGCAGGAGCGCCTGCTCGTCCAGCAGCTCGGCGGCCGTGTTCACGAGTCGCCCGCGGAGCAGTTCGAGGTTCTCATTCTTGACGGTGAATCCCGCTGCCGCACGGTGGCCGCCATGGCGTTCGAGCAGATCCTTCTCTTTGCGGATGGCGCTCACGATGTCGAAGCCGGCGATGCTCCGCGCGCTCGCCCGGCTCGTCTCAGCGCCTCGCTCGTAAACGATTGCGGGCCGGTGGCGCCTGTCTGCTATGCGCGAAGCTACCAGCCCGACGATGCCGGCGTGGATCTGGTCGCTCCCCACCATGATCAGCGGATCGTCGGCTGTGCCACACAGCTCTTCGGCAAGCGCATAGGCCTCGGCCGTCTGATGTTGCCGCTGACGGTTCAGGTCGTCGAGTTCTTCCGCGAGCGCCTTCGCGCTGGCCATGTCGGGGGCAAGCATCAGGTCGAGGGCGATATTCGCGTGCTTCAGGCGGCCTGCCGCGTTCATGCGCGGCCCCACCGCGAACCCCAGGGTATCGGCGTTGAAGTTCTCCGGCGCCGTCCCCGCCACGCGCGCCAACGCCTCCAGCCCGGGGCGCATGCCCGCGCGCATGCGCGCCAGGCCATCCGTCACGATCTTGCGGTTCTCGTCCGCCAGCGGCGCCACGTCCACGACGGTGCCAAGTGCCACAAGGTCGAGGAAATCACCCTCTTCCAACGAGCGCCCGTAGGACTCATATAGCACCTGGAGGAACCGGTACGCCACTCCGACGGCGGCAAGCTCGTCGAAGGGGTAAGGCGAGTCCTTGCGTTTCGGGTTCACCACCGCCACGGCCGCGGGCATCTCGTCGGGCACCGTGTGGTGGTCGAGGATCACCGTATCGAGGCCGAGCTGGTTGCCGTATGCGACTTCCTGCACGGAACTGATGCCGCAATCGGCCGTGATCAGCAGTCCGCATCCCTGATCGCGCAGCTTCCGCACGGCGCCGAAGTTCAGTCCGTAGCCGTCGCTGAACCGGTCGGGAATGTAATTCACAGTCCGCGCTCCGAGCGGGCGCAGGCCCGTGTGCAGGACGGCCACCGACGTCACGCCGTCGACGTCGAAATCTCCGTAGAGCGCGATCAATTCTTTGTCCCCGATCGCCTGGCGGACGCGCTCCACCGCCTCTCGCATCCCCGGCAGGAGGAGGGGGTCGTAGTCGGGCGCCAGGTGGGGCTTATAGAAGAGGTCGGCTTGCGGGCGCGTGGTGATGCCGCGCGCCGCGAGCACGGTGGCCACAATCGGCGGGAAGTTCGCGATGCCGTTCTGGCGGGCGCCAGCGTCACGGAGCCGCCAGCGCGTTCGCGGCCGTCCGAGCACCAGAGTCATGGGACGTATCGCCTGAACACGAGGCATGCATTGTGTCCTCCGAATCCCAGGGAACTGGTGAGCACCGCATCGAGCGATGCCGTGCGAGCTACTTTCGGCACATAGTCCAGGTCGCAGTCGGGGTCCGGTTCGTCGAGGTTCGCCGTCGGCGGGATCGTCCCGTGCTGCAACGCCATCACGCAGACGCCAGCCTCGATCGCGCCCGCCGCGCCCAGCGTGTGGCCGATCATCGACTTCGTCGAACTGATCGGCACCTCGTAGGCATACTCGCCGAAGACCTTCTTGATCGCCATCGTCTCGAGCTTGTCGTTCATCGGTGTCGACGTGCCGTGGGCGTTGATGTAGTCGATGTCGTCGGGATCCACCCCGGCCTGGGCCATCGCCTTACGCATCGCCCGTGTCGCGCCCTCGCCCTTGTCGTCCGGCTGGGTGATGTGGAAGGCGTCGCTGGTCGCGCCGTACCCCGCGATCTCGGCGAGTATCGCCGCGCCGCGAGCATTCGCATGTTCCTCCGCCTCCAGCACCAGCACTCCCGAGCCCTCTGCAATCACGAACCCGTCGCGCGAAATATCGAACGGCCGCGACGCAGCGCTGGGATCGCCCTTCCAGGTGGAGAGCGCTTTCGCCGCCGCGAAGCCAGCCACGGAGATGGGCGTGATCGCCGCCTCCGTGCCGCCAGCGAGCGCAACGTCGGAATCGCCGCGGCGGATGATGTTGGTCGCCTCGCCGATGCAGTCCGCCCCGCTCGCGCAGGCGCTCACGAGCGCGTAGTTCGCACCTTTCGCCCCCAGGCGAATGCTGAGTTGTCCGCTCGCCATGTCCGGCAGCATCATCGGCATGAGGAACGGGCTCACGCGGGCCGGACCCTTCGCCAGGAGCGTGTCGTACTCCGCCATCAGCGTCGTGATCCCGCCGATTGCGGTGCCGATGATGGAGGCGACGCTGTTCCCGTTCGCCCGATCGATCTCGTAGCCGGATTGGGCGAGCGCTTCTTGGGCCGCCACAAACGCGAACTGCGTGAAGCGGTCCGACCGCCGCGCTTCCTTGCGTTCCATGTACTTCAGCGGGTCGAAGTCCTTCACCTCACCCGCCACCTGCGAGTCATAACCTGTGGGGTCGAAGTGGGTGATGTGGCCAGTTCCGCTCTTCCCTGCGACCATTCGCTCCCAGTTTTCGCAGGCATTGTGCCCAAGGGCGGTGATCATTCCGATCCCGGTAACGACGACTCGACGGCTCACCGCGTCCTCTTCAGCAAACTGCTAAGGCTGCCGCGCAGTGTAGCACTCGTGGCCATAGACGCACCGCGCGTCACGCCTCCGTGAGCGCCTTAATCGCCCGCGGAAGACGGTCCGCCAGCTCGCTCGCGAGCAGTCCCGAGGATCCATACTCAGCCCGTAGCGCCTCGCCAGCCGCGCCGTGGGCGTAAACCCCCGCGCTCGCTGCCTCGAATGGCTCCAGACCTTGCGCGAGGTACCCGCCGATGATGCCCGCGAGCACGTCGCCGGTGCCGGCGGCGGCCAGCAGCGGGTTCGCGAACGGGCTCAGGCGCACTCGGCCGTCGGCTGCGGCAATAACGGTGTGCGCGCCCTTGAGGACCACGGTGCAGCCGTAGGCATTCGCCGCTTCAATCGCCGCCGCCATGCGGCGGGACTGCACGTCCGCCACCGTCGTATTCAGTAGCCGGGCCATCTCCCCTGGGTGAGGGGTGAGCACGGCGTTGCCAGCCAGCCGCTCGCGGCCGTCAGGCATCTTCGCGAGCGCGTTCAGTCCGTCCGCATCGAGCACGAACCCGCACTCGATCTCCGCGAGGTCGGGCAGCGCCGCCCAGAGGAAGGCGCGCACCTCTTCGGACTCCCCGGCTCCGGGCCCAATCACGGCCGCTCGATAGTCCCGCCACTCGTTTCTCAATGCGATCGCTGCTTCACCGGTCAGCCCGCCGTCCTGCCCTACTTCCTGGGGCAGCCACGTCGCCTCCGCCAGCGCCGCTGCCAGCCCCGCCACTAGCGGCTCCGGGCACGCGACCGTCACGAGCCCCGCACCGGCGCGGTAGGCCGCCGTGGCCGCCAATCGCGGCGCGCCAACGTATCGCCGCGAACCGCCCACCACCAGTACCTTCCCGAATGTCCCCTTGTTCGCGTCTTCCGGCCGCTTGGGCAACGCCGACCGCAACCAGCGCGATGTCATCAGCTCCAGGCCAACCGCCTCCTGTGCCTCCTTCGGGATGCCGATGTCGATCACCTGGACCTTGCCCACCATCCCGCTCGCGGGCGCTTGGTACATCCCCACCTTCGGCAATCCGAACGTGACCGTGAGATCAGGCTCCACGGTGAGCTGGTCCACGTCGCCCGTATCGGCATTCACGCCCGTGGGCAGATCGACGGCCACGAGTTTCGGGGGCGAATACCCCGCTCGCCGCGCGGCGAGCGCGACGAGCGCCGCGGCCAGCGGCTCGCCCGGGTCCAACGGTCGCTTCTGCCCGATCCCAAGGAGCGCGTCGATCACGAGGTCCGCGCTCCGCAGTGTGTCTTCGAGCATTACGGCGCCGGGGTCGTCTTCCCCCTGCACGAGCGAGACCCCCACGCTCGCGGCCTCGTCATCCCGTTCCGTATCGCGGCGCGGCCGCGGAATGTAGGCAATCACCTCCGCCCCCCACTGCACCAGGTGGCGGGCCGCGACGAGCCCATCCCCGCCGTTGTTTCCGGGGCCTACCAGGACGACGATTCGGCGCCCCTCCAGCGTGCCCAGCAGCATCCACGATTCCTGCGCGACCGACAGGCCTGCTTCTTCCATGAGCTGTGCCTCGGAGGAGCCAGCGGCAATCGCCGCCCGCTCAAGCCCCCGCATCTGTTCCGCCGTCACGAGCTTCATCGCAGGCCACCATCACGAATGAGCCGCAGGGCGCTCTCGCCCCGCCGCGGTGTGTCTTCGGATTCGGTCAGGTCACGTTCTCCCACAACAGACGCGATAGCGTACTCCTTCGAATGCGTCAGGCTGATCTCCAGCCCCCGCAGCTTTATCAGCTCCGCTCGTGCCGCCCCTCGCCCGTAAAGGAACACCAGCGGCTTTCCTCTACGGTTGGGCAGCACCTCGATGTCGCGCCAGCCCACTCCTCGGACGCCTGTGCCGAGGGCCTTCATCACCGCCTCCTTTGCCGCGAACCGCGCCGCCAGCTCCGGCACACGTCCGCGGCAGTGCGCGATCTCGTCCGCCGTGTAGATGCGGTTGAGGAAGCGGTCGCCGTGCCGCGAGAGCACGTCTTCCACCCGGTCGATTTCGATGATGTCGATTCCCACCGCGAACTTCGTCGCCATGCGAGCGATCCTACGGGATCGCCGCAAACGGAGCAGCGCAGGGCGGCGAGCTTGGGAGGTTGGGAGGTTGGGAGGTAGGCTTATGGACATGACCGCTCGGCTCATCGACGGGAACGCCATCGCCGCTGACATCCTTCGCGAGGTGGGTGAACGTGTGTCCGTACTGCTGGCGAAGGGCATCACTCCCGGCCTGGCTGCCATCCTCGTCGGCGAAGACGCGGGCTCGGTGAGCTACGTCAAGATGAAGCGCGAGGACGCCGCGCAGGTTGGCATCTTTTCCGAAACATTCCATCTCCCCGAATACTCCTCGGAAGAGACCGTCCTCCGCTTGATGGCGGAACTCAACGACGACGCACGCTTCCACGTTATCCTCCCCCAGCTCCCGCTCCCTCCGCAGGTCAACGAGAACCGCGTTCTGGACGCGCTGGCTCGGCATAAAGACGCCGACGGCCTTCATCC
>JBKKBS010000447.1:0-2723 GCA_046713815.1 Tepidiformaceae bacterium | reverse complement strand
GGTGTGCGTTCATCGCAATACCTGGAGGCGGCGAGGGTCGTGGGCGCAACAGACGCGCGCATCATGGTCCGGCATGTGATCCCGAATATCTTCGGGCCACTAGTCGTGCAGGCGACGATCGGGCTGGGTGGCGTCATCCTCGCCGAGTCCGCCCTCAGCTTCCTCGGTTTCGGCGTGGTCGACCCGGACACGCCGACGTGGGGCCAGATGCTCGGCCTGGCACAACAGGTGGCGAGCGTGAAGCCCATGCAGGCCGTGTGGCCCGGGATCGCGATCGCCCTGGCAGTGTTCAGCTTCAACATGCTCGGCGACGCTCTGCGTGACTTGCTCGATCCGCGCTTGCGCGGGGCGAAGGGCGGGTTCGGCTAGACGCGAGGCGAGGTCTCGCCGCACGCTAACTAGGCATGTCGTTCGCAGAAACCCTGGACGCAGGCCGCTTCGCGGTCGCCCTCGAGATAACGCCACCGAAGAGTTCGTTGCCGAACGTGCTCGGGCGACGAGCCGCGCTCCTCGGCGAAGCGGTCACGGCCATCAACGTCATCCAGCGCCCGGACCGCCAGTCGAGTCTCGACGCCGCGATTGAACTCGTGACGCAAGGCCTCGACCCCGTCTGGCACCTGGTGACGCGGGGCAAGACGCGCGAGCGGCTCGTGGTCGAAGTAGCTGCCGCCCGCTCCGCCGGCATCCGCAACATCCTCTGCATCCGCGGCGATCATGAAGCCTCCACCGCGGATGAGATCACCGTGCGCGACGCGTGCCTCACGGCCTGCGCCGTCCCGGGCGCCCACGTCGGCGCGACCTTGAACCAGTACGTGGCCGACCGTGCGGCTGTCCTGCGTAACCTCCTGCCCAAGCTCGCGGTGGGCGCGCATTACGTTCAGACGCAGCCCGTATTCGAGTTGGAGACACTCCGCCCCGTCGCGGAGGCGGTGCTAGAGCGGTCGCCCTCCACGCGCATCATCGCCATGGCCATGCCGCTCACAACTCTCGAGGCGGCCAGGCGCATCGAAGCGCGCCTTGGCGTTGCCCTGCCCGCGGGGATCAAGGCGACGCTCGCCTTAGAGGACGAGTCCGCTGCATGGGCCGCGTTCGAAGCCACGCTCACCAGCCTCGTCGCCAGCCCGCTCGTCGTCGGCGTCGCCCTGATGACGTTCGAAGTGGACCCCACGCCCGAGACCGCCACGCGAATCCTCTCCGCCCTCCGCAACTCCGGCGCCATCGCACCAGTTTCGGGCACAGGACTAAGGACTAAGGACTAAGGACTTCGTCTATACTTTCCTCATGGCCAACACACCCATGAAGGTAACCATCATCTCCGACTACGTCTGACCGTGGTGTTACATCGCCGCCCGTCGGGTGGCGCAATTCCAGCGCGAGTTCCACGTCAACGTGAGTTGGTGGCCGTTCGAACTCCATCCCGAAACGCCGCCAGAGGGCCGCGACCTTACGGCAATGGTCGAACGGCGCGGGTCGGAGTACCGCGACCACCTGAAGTCGCTGGGCAGCGCGGCCGGCATCGAGTTCGCCTCCAACCGCCACCTCTCGAACTCTCATCGCGCGCTTGAGTTCGCCGAGTTTGCGCGCGACCGGGACAAGTTCGACTGCGTGCATGACGCGCTGTTCCGCGTCTACTTCGAGGAAGCGCGCGACATCGGCGATGTCGAGGTGCTGTTCGACATCGCGCGGGAGTGTGACCTCGACCCGGAGGAGTTTCGCTTCGAGATGCTGGTGGGCCGCTACGCGGACCTCGTGGATCAGACGACCGCGACCGCGCGCTCCAAGGGCATGTCCAGCACACCGACGATGATCTTCGACGACCGCTACGCCGTCTCGGGCGCCCAGGAGGAGCTCGTCTACCGGGACGCGCTCGAACGCCTCGGCGCCGTGCCCCGTTACCCGATCTGACACTCATCCCCAACCCCTCACGACGACTGAGGCCCCGGGCGCCGACGGCGTGCGCCAACTGGTAGTGGGCAAGGGCTCTTCTCGGATACGGGCGAGCATGTGCTCAAGGGCTTCGAGGAGCCGGTGCGTAGCTGGGAGCTGCGCTGGGGAGAGCCTGAGTAGTTGTCGTATACTGAGAACGTGACCACGCGCGAATCGCTGCACGAGATGCTTGATGAACTCCCCGAATCGGTGTTGCACTTTGCCGAGGAGAGCCTTCGGCAACTCAAGGGGATAGAGGATGACCCATTCTGGCAGGCGCTCGAGAATGCTCCCCTCGATGATGAGCCCACGACAGCCGAGGACCTTGCCGCGATAGAGCGAGGGCGCGCTTCGATGAGAGATGGCAGAGGGATGCCCCAGGCAGAGGTTGAACGGCTTCTCAACCTGTGAGGAAAGAAGTCATATGGGGGTTCCATGCCATCGAGGATCTCTTCGCTGTCTACAGGCAGGATCGACAACAGGCGGTTAGAATCCTGCGAGCGCTGGAGCAGTATGCGCACCACAGTCGCGGAGACATCAAGAAGCTCGCGGGCGGGTCCGGCGAATGGCGACTGAGAGTGGGCGATTGGCGCGTGATCTTCGCTCCGAGGGCGGGGGACGATTTCATTCATGTCTTTTCGGTTCGACTGCGGCGCGATGCGTATGACGAGTGATCCAGCCGCAGGTAGCCGATGACTATTCCCGAGCAGATGCTGCGCACGTTCCAGGAGGTCGGCCGCGACCTGTACGCTCTCGCACTCGTGACCTCGCACGGGGGCAACCTCTCGCGGCGGGAC
>JBKKBS010000446.1:0-2721 GCA_046713815.1 Tepidiformaceae bacterium | reverse complement strand
CGTCGCCGGCGGCGTGAATAGCCTCTCGCCCTGCTGCCTCGCGATGACGCCCGCATTCCTCGCCCACCTTGCTGGCGTGGAGGTCGAAGCGCCCACCCGGCGGCAGCGGCTACTGCACGCGAGCCTCTACATCCTCGGATTTTCCCTCGTGTTCATTGCCATTGGAGCGGGGCTCAGTCTCGCCGGACTGGCATTGACGGATTCGCGCGCGACCCTCTGGAAGGTCGGCGGCGTGCTGGTCATCACGTTCGGGCTCATGCAAATGGGGCTTCTGTCCGTGCCCTTCCTCAATCGCTCGTTCGAGTTCCGTGTCAGCGAACGCCAGGCTCCTGGAATGGCGCGGTCCTTACTGGTCGGAGCCACATATTCGCTTGCATGGACGCCGTGCATCGGCCCGGTCCTCGGAGCGATCCTTACCGGCGTCCTCGTGTTCGGCGACTTCTGGCAGGGAGTGGGCCTGCTTACGGCGTTCGCCGCGGGCATGGCCGTGCCCCACTTCGCGGCCGCGTTCGCGTTCGAGCGGTTGACAGGGCTTCGGGCCGCCCTCGCACGGCACTACGTGGCGGTGCAGCGAGTTTCGGGAACCATGATGGTTGGCATGGGCATCCTCATCTTCACGGGTGCGCTGATCGAAATTTTCCGCTACTTTCAAGCAGTCAACGTGGTGCTATGAACGAACAACGAGACGTTTCCGACACACTCCCAGAACAGGAGCGCCAGATATTCGAGGTTGTCCGAGCTCTAGGCCGTGCCAACGTCACTGAGGTCGCCGAACGGCTCTCATCGCCACGGCCATTGGCGTACACGACCGTCATGACGGTGCTGACTCGCCTCTGGCAGAAGGGTTATTTGCTCCGTGAGCGGAATGGGAAGGCCTACGTCTACCTGCCGCGGGACGAGACGACGATCGCGAGCGAGCTCGGCGGCCAGGCTGCACGAGAAGCAATCGAACGATTTGGGACGGCGGCGCTTACGGGTTTCGCGCAGACCCTCTCCACTGAACAACGGGCGATCTTGCGCCGACTGCTCGAAGAGGCGCCACCGGACAACGGCACTAAGGCGAGTAGTCCAGAATGAGGGTAGTGATGCCGCCACCAACCACCGCTCAACGTGCCGCCGCCCCGCGCAACGACCGCCACTCTGCCGTTGGGCTGACGGTGGCTTTTGGTATTGTTTTGGCCGTCACAGCGATTCTTGCACCAGCCTGGTTGCTCATCGGTCCCCCGTCTGGTCAGGCTCGAAATCCCGTTGCCGGCGTGGTTGATGCATGCCAGGAGGGGCTTCGCAGGGGTTCGCTTGCCGCCGTTGGCCTCGTCTCGGCTAGCATCTTGCTCATCTGGGGCGCGTCGGTTGTCCTGACCGCTCTGCTCCTGGCCGTGCGGACCGGGCTGTTCGCCACGCGCTCAGCAGGACTACTTGCTCGCATGTCTCGCGAGGTGGAGGTCTTCGCCGATGGTCGTCCGGTCCCGGTCCGCGTCCTGCCCTGCGACTCCGCGGAGGCCTTTACGGCCGGGCTCTTCCGGCCGCGGATCTATCTTGGCGCCAGGGTGATCGGTCGGCTCGAGGCGCGCGAACTGGAAGCCGTGGTGCTCCACGAACTGGCACATGTGCGCCGGCGCGACCCACTCCGCTGCTGGCTGGTGCAAATCGTCACAGCCTCCTTCTGGTGGCCGGGTATGCGGCCATTGCCCGCCCGCCACCGCGCAATGCGAGAAGCCGAGGCGGACCGCTTCGCAATCGAGCGCATGGGCGACGACGCACCCCTGCTCAAAGCCCTTCTCCGGGTCGACGCAGTGCCGGCCGCAGCTGGATTAAGTCCGCTAACGAGCGAGCGCCGCCGGGAACTGCGAGCGTTGCGTCAGGCTCCAGGAGTTGGCGCGCGATTCCCTATGCTCGCTCTCGTCTCGGGCGTCGGGTTGTTCGTCTTTCTTATTTTCACGGCAACGCTGGGTTTGTCCGACTGGCAGGCGTTCTGGCTCTGTCCTGACGGAACCACAATGACCGTATGACCCGGGAACTCCTCATCGGCCAGAAGTACCGCCTTGCCACGCACATAACCGGGACTTCCGGTCCGGCGGTCGTATTCCTCCATGGGTTGTTGGGCAACCGCCACTATTGGGACGCGGTCGTGGCTGAATTGGCGCCGCGACGCTGCGTCACGGTCGACCTCCTCGGCTTCGGAGACTCCCCCAAGCCCAATCTCGCTTACACAACTGACGAGCACCTCGCACCGCTGATCCGCCTTTGCCGGGAAGTCGGCGCGGACTCAGTCGTTGGCCATTCGGTGGGCGCCATCCTTGCGCTCGCCCTCGCCGCGCAGCCAGAAACCGGGATTTCGCGGGTGGGCACGATCGGCCTGCCGGTGTTCACCACTCGGCAAGATGCGACAGAGTCCCTCTCCCGGCAGAGCCGGTTCAACTGGCTGTTCATGCGCTCGCGATTCCTTTCGTGGGCCACATGTATGGCTATGTGTACGTCCCGCCCGCTGCTGAAAGCGGTCGCCCCGCGACTACGACCCGACCTGCCAGCCGCCGTAGTCCGTGGAAGTTTCGACCATACCTGGCCGTCTTATAGCAGGACGCTTGAACTCGTGCTGCTGGAGCGCCGGCCTTGGCCCAACTTGGACGGAGTCGACGTGCAATTACTTCACGGCGCGAAGGACGCTACGGCGCCGCCAGCCAATGTAGTTGAGCTGTCCAAGACTCGGGGATGGGAGTTGCG
>JBKKBS010000445.1:0-5256 GCA_046713815.1 Tepidiformaceae bacterium | reverse complement strand
CCAGGAGCTTGGCAGTGTCGACATCCTCGTGAACAACGCAGCACGGCCCGGTGGCGCGCCGCCGCTGCCGGGGATCGAGCACCTGCCGGACGACGGTTTTCTCGAAGAGATGAACACGAAGGTGCTGGGCTACGCCCGCTGCGCGCGGGCGGTGGCGCCGGGGATGAAGGCGAGCGGCTGGGGCCGAATCGTCAACGTCAGTGGCCTCGCCGCGCGCCAGACCGGGAACGCAATCGGCAGCATGCGCAATGTCGCCGTGGCGGCGCTGACGAAGAACCTCGCCGATGAACTCGGCCCGTTCGGCATCAACGTAACCTGCGTCCATCCCGGCCTCACCTGGACCGAGGGCGTGGAGGCGAACATGCAGCAACGGGCGGACGAACGCGGCGGCACGCTCGCCGACCAGCGTCAGCGCATGGCCGACGCAAACGCCGTGCACCGTGTGATCGACGCCGCCGACATCGCCAACGTCGTCGTCTTCCTCGCCTCGCCGCTCTCCATCGCCATTACCGGCGACTCGATCGCCGCCGGGGGAGGCGTCGGCCGCGCGATCCACTATTAAGGGCAGCCCCTATCGCGCCGCGGCGCGCTCTCCCACTTTCGCGAGCAACGAACGCGCCGTCACAACTCCGTGCTCCAGGAAGTCGATCAGCACAGCGGCGAACTCTTCAGGGATCTCATATGGGAGGCCGTGGCTGACGCGGCTGAAGACGTGCAGCGTCGCGTCCGGGAGCCGCGCAAAGTCGCGCAGGTTCGCCTCGAGCAGGCCGTCGGCGGCCCCCGCCATCATGAGCGTTGGCACCGCGATCTCGCCCAGCCGGTCGCCCGCGCGGAACTCCACGATCTCGCGCCACGAGTCGTCGTAGTGGCCGTCACTCACGCCGAAGTTGCGCTCGATCTCGGCGGTCATGTCTTCGATCGGCCGCTGGCGGGCGGTGAGAAGGAGCCGCTCTTCGAGCGCCTCGTCCTTTGCGCCCCGCCGCCGGCGATCGGCGCTCATCTCATGCGCAATCTTCGAGTTGGGATGAACGACGCCATCGGCGGGCGCGGGCGCTACCAGCACGAGGCGATTGAGCCGCTCACGCGCCGTCAGTCCGAGCTGGTAGCCCACGACGCCGCCCATGCTGTGCCCGATGTAGGTGAACCTGTCGATCCCGAGGGCATCCGCCATGCCCACCGCGTCGTGCGCATACTGGGCGATGGAGTAGCCGCCGGCCGTGTGCTCGCTGTCGCAGGCGCCTCGGCAATCCATGGCGATGCACCGGTAACCCGCCGCCGCGACGATGGGGATGACCCCGTCCCAGCCGTGATGCGTGCCCGTGTACCCGTGGTGGAAGAGGAGCGGTTCGCCCGCGCCGTGCTCTTCGTAGAAAAGGCTCGCGCCGTTGATGGTCTTGTGCGGCATAGTCAGTCTCCAGTCCGTATGTGGCGCGATTCTACCGCGCGGCCAGTGATGCGCGCACTTCGACGGTGCATGTCCCAACCATGGCCTGATGACGAAGAGAGATATTTTTCCGACCGCATTTACAGCGACTTTGGCAGAGTGTGCCCGCTTGCAGGGGAGCCCACAAACCAAACGTCGTCCAAGGAGACTTCATGTCCATCTACCTCGAGTGGAAGTCATCCGTGAGCGACGCATTCGCGAGATGACGACGGCGGACAGAGGGTTCGGGCTGGCTGGATTGAGCACGCTCATGACCTGAGCCGACCCGGCGGCAAGAGCGGGGATCGTATCGCCGCGAGCGGGCCGGCCGCTTGTCCACCCAACATCTGTCTGGGCGCGGGACCGGCGCCCGCTTACACTGCGGCAATGGCCGCGCTCACGCTCTCCGACGACCTCACGCTGAACTACGAATCGTGGGGCGATCCCGGGGCCCCGGCCGTCGTTCTGCTGCACGGCTTCACGAGCGACCTGCGCATGTGGGCGCCGCACATGGAACCACTGTGCGACGACTACCATGTCGTGACGATCGACCTCCGCGGCCACGGCGCGAGTTCGGCGCCCGAGGAGATGGAGACATACACGATGGACGGGTACGCGGACGATGTCCGCGCGGTGCTCGATGCGCTCGAAGTCCAGGTGTGCGCGCTCATTGGTTGCAGCTTTGGAGGGATGGTCGCGCTCCAGTTCGCCACCACCTGGCCTGAGCGCGTCGCGGCGCTCATCGTCTCGGACGCCTCGCCCGCGTACGAAAGCGACCGTTACGACGAGCGCTTCCGCGAACGCGAGAGGGGTATCGACGCGTTTACGGACGCCGTCGCCCGCTTCGGGGCGGCGGCGGTGGGTAAGCGCGAGGCGGCGAAGGTCGGCGACGCGTTTCTTGCCGACGGTGTGCGGGCGCGATACGCCGCGATGAGCACTCCCGGGGTACTTGGCGCCGCCCACGCGCGACGCACGCGACCCAACCTCATCCCCCTCCTCGCGGAGAAGCTGACCATGCCCCTCCTCCTTTGCGCGGGAGAGGATGATCCGGTGCGCGTGGGCACGGAGGTGATCGCGGCCGAGATCCCGGGCGCAGCCTACGTCATGTTCAAGGGCGCCGGCCACGGGTTGCCGGTGAACCGCGCGCCCCAGTGGCGCGATGTCGTCCTCGGCTTCCTGCGGGATGTCGAGGACGGCCAGGTCGAGTCCGGCAAACGCGTCGTGTAGCCAGAGCGACCCGGCGCGTTAGCGACCGGCCATGGCGCCGAATCGGCGCTCGATCACGCGTTTGCGGAAGCGAAAGATCTCAGCCAGTTTCGGCTTCACCCGGAAGCGGACCACAAGGTCGCCGAGGGGGCCGAACGGCGCGGCGTAGTGAACGATGTCCCGCAACTCCACGCCGCCCTCCACTTCGCGGAAGTGATGCTGGTGGTGCCAGAACCGATACGGGCCAATGCGCTGCTCATCGACGAAGAACTCGTGGTCGCGGAGATGCGTGATCTCTGTGACCCACCGCAGCGGGATGTTGAGTACCGGCGTCACGGTGTATGTGAGGATCATTCCCTCGTGGACGCGGGGCGGCAGTCCAGCAGTGGTGATCTTGAAGCCGAGCGACGGGGGGGTGATCACCGCCAGGTTCCGAGGATCGGAGAAGAACGCCCACGCGTCCTCGAGGCTGGCGGGGACAGTCTGGACGGCGTCGAGGCGGTGGACGGACATGGACCATAGCGTATCCCGACTGCGGCGGAAGCGCCGTCCGCGCGCTCACCGCACGCTGCCAATGTGCCGCCATCACGCTCTCGGCCTGATTGTAATGTAACGAGCAGCGGGTCCGTCGGCGTTGCGATGCCTTCGTCTGCGGCGCGGGCTAAGTTAGGCCACACCAACTCAGGAGCCCGCGCATGTCCTCGCAGAACCTCGTCATCCTCGTCGTCGTCGTCATCCTGATCCTCATCGTCACGGGCTACATCGTGGTCTAGCGACCGCGCGGCGTGGCCCGGCTCGCGCGGATCGCGCAAAATGCGAGCACCTCACCGTTGGAGCTCGCACATGACACTCGAAGGGCGCGTTGCGCTCGTTACCGGGGGTGGCCGTGGCATTGGCCACGCCATCTCGATGGGCCTCGCCCAGGACGGCGCCACCATCGCCGTCAACTACCGCAAGGACGAGGAAGCCGCACGCGCCACGGTGGCCGCTATTGAAGCGGCGGGCGGCAAGGCACGGGCCTACCAGGCCTCCGTTGATGTCTGGGATGACGACCAGGCGATGGTCGAGGCCGTGGTCGCGGACTTCGGCCAAATCGACATCCTCATCAACAACGCCGGTATCGCCAGCCGCGGGAACTCCGTCGCCGATACGGACCCGGCGGAGATGGAGCGCGTGGTGCGCAACCACGCCTTTGGCCCGCATTACCTCTCGAAGCTCGTCCTACCATCGATGCGCACCCGTCCGCGCGGGGACATCATCATGATCTCGAGCGTGGCCACGCGTTCCCTGAACGGCAACGGCGCGCCCTACAACATGGGCAAGGCGGCCATGGAGGCGCTCGCGATGACGCTCTATAAGGAAGAGCGAAAGCACGGCATCCACGTCAACGTTGTCGCCCCGGGCCTGGTGGAGACGGAGATGGGCACGCGCCTCGCGCGCGCCACGGCCGGCGTGACCGACATCCGCACGCTCGACGCGACCAGCCCCTTCGGGCGCGTCTGCCAGCCGGAGGACGTCGCGGCCGTCGTGCGCTACCTGGTGAGCGACGCCGCGGGCTACCTCACCGGCCAGCGCATCCAGGTGGACGGCGGCGGCAACCTCATGGGCGCCTCGTACTGACAACCACGCCCCGCACCGTCTAATTCACCACGGAGGCACGGAGAACGAAGGATTGCCGTCTCCGTGTCCCTGTTTTTCCGTGGGCTGAACCGTGTACGGGCCGCCGATTTTGTTCAAGCGGACGGCCTTGAATCAGCGATAGGCGAACACCGTGCCTGATCCACCGCCTACGTAAATCCAATCACCGGCGACGGCCGGGGTAAGCGTCCCGTAGACCGGATCTGGGTGCAACGTCCATAACTGTGCGCCAGTCCGTGGATCGACTCTGGCAAGGAATGGCCCGCCGAGGATTAGTCGGTCTCCCTGCACAGCGGGTGCAAAACCGCAGTCACAATAGGTGCGGGACCAGACCTGTTTCCCATCCGCCGGGTCGAGGCCGAAGAAGGAGTCTTCACCGTAGTTCTCTACGCCAGCGATTACGCCTCCGACGTGCTCAAGGGGGTTCGAGGAGTACCGGTCGCTCCTCCAGAGCTGCCGCCCCGACCGCCCATCGAAAGCTGTCACCCTTGCAGCCCCGACGACGACTCGGTCGCCCACCACCTCGGGCCGGTTGTGGATGGACCCGATGTTCCCCGATTTCCATACCTCCTGCCCGTCGGAAACGTTGAGCGCAAGAATCGAACCTTCGGGCGCATCGCCGGGACCGGTCGAGCGATTGTCGCCCACTCCCACGTAAAGCTGGCTACCATCCAGTGCCAGGTAGGTGTACAGACCGTCAGTCTGGACTTTCCACCGCTGCTGCCCGGTCTTGAGATCCACCGCCTGGACGTTGCCGGACGGGAAGTGAGCGACGCGGAAATCGCCCAGGCCGTAGGTTTCCGGGTCGGCGTCGTCGAGAAATACGAGGCCGGACCCTACTTCCAGCGCAAAGGGGGCGGCCCCACTCGCGTATCTCCAGCGCTCGCGGCCGTCCGCCCGCTGCAACGCGAATACTGTCCCATCGTGGCAGGCCACGAGCACGACCTCCTGGCTTAACTTCGGCAAGAACGGGGCGCACGATAGCGTTA
>JBKKBS010000444.1:0-3098 GCA_046713815.1 Tepidiformaceae bacterium | reverse complement strand
GGCCGACTGCAGCGGCGTTCACGTTCAAGACGCGGTTTGGGGCGCCCGAAGTGCAACCAACGGTTCGCACAGCCACGCTCCGAGAGTAGGGGCTGGCAGCTGCCAAGCCCTCGCCCCGCTACCCCAGTTTCTTGATCTCTTCGATGAGCGCTGGGATGACCTTTTTGTAGTCGTCGACGATGGCGAACTTCGAGACCTTCACCATGTTGGCGTCGGCGTCCTTGTTGATGGCGACGATGTTCTTCGATCCGGCCATGCCCGCCATGTGCTGGCTGGCGCCACTGATGGCGACGGCCACGTAGAGGTTCGGCGAGACGGTCTTGCCAGTGAGGCCAACCTGCTGCGCGGGTGGGTACCAGCCGAGGTCGCAGGCTGCACGCGAGGCCCCCACGGCGGCCTGTTTCATAGTCCCCGCGAGCTGCTCAAGCAGATCGAAGGCTGACGGGTCGCCGAGTCCGCGTCCGCCACTGACGACGATGGCGGCGTCCTCGAGGCGGATGCCGGTGTTCTCGGCCTTGGAGACTCCGACGACCTTCACGCGTGCGTCGGCGCCTTCGGAGATCTCCGTGACGCTGCCGCTGCCAGTGACGCCCGCGGGTGGATCGAAGGATTTCGCCTTCACGGTCACGACCTGGAGGGGATTCTTCCAGGTCACCTCGGCGCGCGCGTTGCCGCCGTAGGCATTGCGTGTCGCACACAGGCGGCCGTTTTCGAACTTGAGTTCGACGCAGTCCATCGCGACGGCCGTTTGGTTGGCAAAGGCGAGCGCGGGGCCGAGATCGCGGCCGAGGCTCGTCTGCCCGAGGAGGACGATGTCCGCGCCAGACTGTTGGATGGCGGCATTCACCGCGGGAAGGTAGGCCTCCGCCAGCCCGGAGGCGAGACCCGCATGCGTGGCCGCAAACGCCTGGTCGGCGCCGCCGGCGATGAGCTGCTGCGCCATGGCGCTATCTCCCGCGATCACGGCGCTGACATCGCCCCCGCCCTCCGCGGAGAGCTGCTTCGCCGCGCCAATCAACTCAAACGAAATGGAGGCAATCTCGCCCTCCATCGTCTCTGCAACTACAAGAATCCCTGGCATAAGAACATCCTCTTTTTCACCGAGACGTGGAGTTCGCGGAGTTCCTGCTTCTAGAAAGTTCTCCGCGCTCTCCGCGCCTCCGCGGTGATTCTAAATGAGCTTGGCGGCGCGCAGTTTTTGCGCGAGGTTCTTGGCTTTCTCCTCGGGGGAGTCGCCTTCAATGATCTCCACGTTGCTCACGACCTTCGGCACGTAGAGCGCTTCGAGGGCGAGCCAGCGGTTGGCCGCGCCCGTGGCGTCGGCGTCGAGGCCGAGGTCAGCTGCGCTCCAGACCTGAACAGTCTTCTTTGCGGCGAGCATGATCTGGCGAAGCTGCGGATATCGAGGCTCGCCGAACTCGTTCGAAACCGAGACCACCGCAGGCAGCGCCACTTCGACGCTTTGGAAGCCATCGTCGAGTACGCGCTCGACCTTGAGCGTCCCATCCGAGTTCTCGATCGCCTTCGCCAGGGTCACGACCGGGACGTTGAGGATCTGGCCGACACCCGTCGGCACGACGCCCATGTCCCAGTCGGCCGACTGGCGGCCCATGAGGATGAGGTCGAACTCGCCCACCTTCTCGATCGCTTTGGCGAGGGCGACAGCCGTCTGGAAGTTGTCTATGCCATCGAACGAGGGGTCGTTGAGGAGGACGCCCTCGTCCGCGCCCATGGCGAGGGCGTGCTTGATCGCGTCGCGTGCGGAGTCGGGGCCGAGGCTGATGACGGTCACGGTGCCGCTGCCGGCCGCGTCCTTCAGGCGCAGCGCGGCTTCTGTTGCCTGGGGGTCGAACGGATTCACGACGGGCGCGATGCCCTGGGCGGGGATGACCTTCTTCGCGGCCTCATCCACGCGAAAGGACGAGGCGGGCGTCTCGGGGTCCGGGATCTGTTTGACGCAGACGATGATGTTCACGCGGTCGTTAAGGCCTCCTGCCACAGCCCATCCGTCTCGGGACGGGCGCGGGCGAAATACGCCGGGGTGATTTCGGGGATCCCTCGGTGAAGAACCCGGGGAAAGGTATCACGCCAGTGGTCGATTGTGAATTCCGGAACGACCGTCATCGTTGCGGCACGGCGTTGCCGTTCTGCCCGTTATAGTCCGCCAATGGCGACATTCCTGGACCGCTTGCCGGCGACTCGCCACGCCGACTTCCGCGCGCTCTGGTACGGGACCGCCTGCTCGAGCGTCTCGCTCTGGACGCTGCTGCTCGCCAACGCCTGGATCGTCTACAGGCTCAGCGATTCGTCGTTCCTGGTGGGCGTGGCCACGTTCGCATCGATGTCACCCTATCTCGTCGCCCCGCTGGGCGGCATGGTCGCCGACCGCGTGGAGCGAAGACTGCTCGTGCGCACCACGCGGCTGGCCACCCTGGGAGTCACCCTCGTCCTCTTCGCTGTCGCCGTCACGGGCGCGATCGAGGTCTGGATGGTTGTGGCAATGGCGCTCGTGCAGGGGATCATCCGGTCGATCGAGCTCCCCGCGGACCAGGCGCTGCTCGCTAACGTCGTGCCACCGGAGGACATCGGGAATGCGGTCGCACTCACGAGCACGACGCAGCACGGGTCGCGCGCCGTCGGCCCCCTCCTCGCCGGGCCCATGCTCGCGACCGTCGGAGTGGAAGGGGCGTATGCGGTCTCGGCGATCTTCGTGTTGCTCGGGTTCCTGTTCATTCGCAGAGTGCAGGTGTCCTCGTGGGGAGGAGTTGTGCGCCTCTCCGATGTGGCAAACAACCTGCGCGAAGGCATCGGCTACATCCGCGCCACACCCGCGGTGCTCTGGATGTTCGTGCTCGTGTTCGCGCACTGTGCGCTGACGATGTCCTTCGACGCGATGCTGCCGGGTTTCGCGGAGACCGAGCTGCACAGCCCCTCCGGCGGGTTCACGGTCATGACCTTCGGCGTGGGCCTTGGTGCGCTCGTGGGCACCTTCGTGCTGGCGCTCACGCGCATCCAGCGGCGCGGAGCGCTGTTGCTCGGCACTGGCATCGTGAGCGGCCTCTCGCCGGTATTCATGGGCCTGAGCATGCACTTGTTCC
>JBKKBS010000443.1:0-6165 GCA_046713815.1 Tepidiformaceae bacterium | reverse complement strand
AACGTCTTCAGCTGCGACGCCGGTCTTGATCGTCCCCGAGCTGCGGCGCCGGCGCGGCCGGACAGAGGCGCTCTGGCAGATTGCGCGTGCGAAACCAGTCGGCGCGGTCGCCTGCGTCATCTGCATACTCCTTGTCCTCGTCGCGATTTTTGCCGACCAGATCGCGCCCCAGGCAGCCGACAGCGTAGATCCCTCAAAGAACCCTCGGCTCGTCGCTCCGAGCCTGGATCATCCCCTTGGGACCGACAACCTGTTTCGCGATATGTTCAGCCGAATCCTCGTCGGCAGCCGGATATCGCTCGGCATTGGCTTTGCCGCCGTCTTCCTTGGCACACTGTTCGGCACATTCTTCGGCCTGATCGCGGGCTACTTCGGACGGTCGGTTGACCTGATCTGCAGCCGCCTGATGGATATCATCCTGGGTTTCCCGCCGCTTATCCTGGCAATCTTCTTTCTATCCGTCTTCAACACTACCAAGGGCTATAGCCTTAATTCCTTCCTCCTGGTGAGCCTTGCTATCGGTATCATCATCACCCCGGCCACCTCGCGGATCGTCCGCGGCTCGGTCCTCAGCATACGTAAATTTCAATACGTGGAGGCCGCCATCTGCGTGGGCAACAGCTCCAACCGCGTGATGCTCCGCCATGTCCTGCCGAACGACGTCGCACCGATCATCATCATCGCCAGCATCCAGATCGGGAATGCAATCCTCGCGGAGGCCGCCCTGAGCTTCCTCAGCCTCGGCATCGCCGATGATGCTCATCCGAGTTGGGGAAAGATGCTCCAGGACACCCGCTCCGTGTGGCACGACGCATGGTGGACGGCGGTCGTGCCCGGCGCCGCCATCAGCGTTGCCGTGCTCAGCTTCAATCTCTTCGGCGATGCTCTGCGAGACGTATTGGATCCGCGGTTGCGTCGAGCGGCGTAGTATTCATCAGGAAGTTACGGCCCTCACGGCCGAGCAAAGGGGAAACTTATGACCGATTATACAAACTACTGGCTTCGACGCCGGGTCAGCCGCCGTACCACTCTCCGCGGTGGCGCCCTCGCGGGCGTGGGGATCGCCGGCATGGCGCTCGTTGGATGTGGCGACGACGACGACGACGACGACGGCGGCGATGGGGGAGACAAGGGTCTTCTGCCAACCCCTGGCGTTACGACAACCGCTTCGGCAAAGCAGCCCAAGCCAGGCGGCTCGTTCAGTTTCCAGATCGGGAGCCCGCCTCCCAGCCTTGACCCCTTCACCCAGACTAGCTTCGTCAACTCGTACATGAACGGCCTCAGCTTCAGCAAACTCCTGCGCTTCAAGGCTGGCGTGCCAGAAGTGGCCCCCGGCGACTTTTCCAAGGAAGTCGACCTGGCGCAGAAAATGCCCGAGCAGGCGGACCCGCTGACGTACACGTTCAAGCTGAAGCCAGCGAAGTTCCACAACGGACGCGCCGTCACCTCCGAAGACGTGCGCTACTCGCTCGACCGGTACCAGAACTTCGACAAGTCCGTGCACAAGTCGACCATCGCCTGGCTCGACAAGATTGAGACGCCGGACGCCTCCACGATCGTGCTGAAGTCAAAATTCCCCTACGCGGACGCCAACGATATCCTCGGTGGGAGCCTCGGGGCCTGGATTCTGCCCAAGGAGCACGCCGAAAGCGCCGAAGCCGCAACGAAGATGGTGGGTAGCGGACCATTCGTGCACACCGAGTTCAAGACGGGCGTGAGCCTGAGCTTCAAGAAGGATCCCAACTACTTCGATAAGCCCTACCCGTACTTCGACGACGTGACCGTCCAGATCACCTCCGACACCGCCAAGCGCGTGGCCGACTTCTCCGCAAAGTCGGTGAACCTCACATGGCTGTTCCTTCCGGACGAGCGTGACCAGCTGAAAAAGAACCGCCCCGACGCCAAGTTGGAGGAGACCCAGGGCATCGGCGGGTACATCTACCTTCGCACGGACAAGCCGCCCTTCAACGACAAGCGCGTGCGCCAGGCGATGAGCATGGGGATCAACCGCAAGGCGATCCGCGATGCCATATCGAAGGGCGAGGGCGTACCCGACCAGACGGTGTTCGTTGGCTTTCCCTTCGCCCGGCAGGTGAAGGATCTCGGGACCGCGGCGAAGTGGTGGGACTACAACCCGGGCGAGGCGCGGAAGCTGCTCGACGCGGCCCTTGGCGCTGGCAAGAACATCGAGACGACCTGGGATCACGCCGATGCCGCCATCTACACGCAGGCCTACGTCGACACGTCAACGCTCGCACAGGCGCAGCTCAAGGACATCGGCGTCAACATCAAGGACCAGGTGGCGCCGTACTCCCAGTACATCAGCACCACCTACCAGGGCCAGTACGAGGGCATGGGCCACAGCCCGCGGGCCGTCTTCCAGTTCCTCGACTTCCTCAGCGAGCGGCTCTCCTTCGCTGACGGCAAGCGCGCCCGCATCAACCTGAGCTACGTAAACAACCCCACGCTGGAGGCGCTGCTGACCAAGCAGAAGCAGCAGTTCAAGATGGAAGAGCGCCTGCAGACGATCAAAGAGATCGAGTCGCTCGTGGCGGAAGAGCAGTACGAGATCTACTTCAGCACCGACACCCGCACCTACTTCTGGGACAAGGACATCGAGAACTACCGGCCATCGTCTTTCTTCCCGTACACGCACGTCATGAAGACCTGGCGCGACGCGTAAGCGTTCACCAGTTCGCGACAATCACCAAAAGCGCCCCTTCCACGGAAGGGGCGCTTTGCGTGTGTGCGCCCGGTTGGAGGCGGCCGGTTCGTGGAGGCTCCAACGGCCAGGGACGGCCGCGACTCCTAGAGGATGCGTGGCGGGAGGGCACCCTCGAGTTCGAGGAGCGCCTGTTTCATGGGCAGGCCGCCGCCGAAGCCCTGGAGCTTGCCGTCGCTGGCGATGACGCGGTGGCAGGGAAGCCAGAGGGGGATGGGATTCGCGCCCACGGCGGCGCCAATCGCACGCGGCGAATCGGGGCGGCCGACGCGGCGGGCCAGCCAACCGTAGCTCCGCGTCTCGCCGCGGGGGATCTCCCGCAGCGCCAGCCACGTCTCGCGGTGGAAGTCCGTGCTCTCGGGCAGGTCGACCGGAAAGTCGTCCAGCGACGCTTCGTCCCCAGCGGCATAGCGCCGCAGGAGATCCATCGCCTCGTCGAGACGATCGTCGTGCTCGTTGAATGTCGCGCCAGCGCTGCGAAGCTCAGCTTCTGCTCCCGCGCGCGAGCGGTGAAAGAGTGTGGCGTGGCGGATGCCGCGGTCGCTCAATGCGACGCCCGCCCATCCCATTGCCGTTTCCGTGACGTCTGCCACCAGTGTCTCAACCATCGTCGTAGTCATACCCGATCAACGCTTTGGACGCTTGATGGTAACGCCCGCAATCCCGGCCGAGACATCCACGCGCTCCCTGACGGTGGCGCTACTTTGGGCGCTTGCGGCCGCGACGCAGGACGGTGGACGTGAGCGCCGCCCGCAGGCGGAGATAGGCACTTCGGGTCTCGTCTTCGTCGATACGCTGGAGGTCGGGGCGGCCGTAGCGGGATTCCTCGTAAGCGTCCGCGAGTTGGAGGGCGTCGCCTTCGTGGTCGATGGCCGTACCCATGCGCCGCGACCACTCGCGCGCGGTCTCGCTGTTGCGCGAGCCGAGGTGTGCCCATCCGGCGAGCCGTTGGACCTTCGCCCAGAGCATGGCGCGGCCCTCGAGATCACCCAGGCCCCAGTTCCAGGCCGTGCGCAGCGAAAGGGCCGCGATCGCCGCCAGGGCCAGAAGCGCGCAGAGGACGTAGATCAACATCCACGGCACGGCCCGTCCTTGTTCGTTGATCACGGCGGGCGGGGTGTCGGCGAATATGTCGAGGCTTGGCTCCGGATTGATGAACTCGTCCTCAGGGAAGAGGGTTTCGAGGTCGGTCGCGCCGATGTCCTCGGCGCCGGCGTTGAACGTGCTGCCGGCGCCTCCCACGGGCTTGTCGGGCGTGGGGTTGAAGTTCACCCAGCCGTAGCCGGGAAAGAACACCTCTACCCAACTGTAGGCGTCGTCCTTGCGGACGTTGTAGACGCCGCCTTCCTGGACCTCGCTTGCATCGAGCGCGTAGCCGACGGCGATACGCGCGGGGATTCCATGCGACCGCAGCATGACCGTCATGGCCGAGGCGTGGTAGTCGAAATAGCCGCGTTTCAGGTCGAAGAGGAAGAAGTCGACGGCGTCACGGCCGGCGGGCGCGCTCTCCACGCTCAGGTCGAAGGGGAACTGGCGCAGGTGAGTCTCGAGCAGCACCGCTTTCGCGTACGGGTTCTGGCCGGCGGCCATCACGCTCCGCGCCTCCTGCCCCACGCGTTCGGGCAGTTTCTTCGGCAGTTGCAGGTATCGCTCAGTCACGCTGCCGGGGTAACTGTTCCCCGCCAAGGATAACTGGCCTTCGCTTGCCGCGCTCACGGACCCGAAGGTCGAATACGAGTCGTCCGCGTTGAGCTCCCGGCGCGAACGGATCTGTTCGATGTCCCGGCGATATCCCTCGGGCGTTTCGACGATCGTGTCGACGTTGGCATCGATCGCGATGCCGGGAGTGAGGAGCGTGCTGGCGCTATCAAGCAAAGTCACCTTGAGGGTGGAGATGATGCGCGTGTCCTTGAATTCGACATCCTCGCCGGTGGCCGCCAACTGGTTCGCCGTGACGCGGTCCCTATCGCGCGCACCGGTCTTCCAACCGGCCCCGGTGTAGATGTCGTACGAGGTTGCGCGGAGCAGCCCCGCTTCAGGCGCGACGACGGTATAGAGGGACTTCGTGCCGAGCTTCACCGAGCCCTGGATGGGAAGCGTCGAACCGAACGAATGGAGTTGCGCGCCCTTCCGCGAATCGACGTTATGGAAGAGGCGGACGAGCTGTTCCGATTGCCCGGTGGCGGGACTGACGACCTCGCTCCAGACCGTCTGCACGGCCTTCGCTTCGCCGCCCAGGGGGATGAACCAGGCAACGATGATGAGCAGGATCGAGAGGCCGACCGTAAGCTGCGTGGCGGGCACGCTGATGAACTCCGGGTATTCGATGCGGAAGCGGTTCCATCGCGCCTGGCTGCGCTGCAAATGCATGCGCGAGATGAGCCAGAGCGCTCCGAAGAGGAAGGTTACGAAGGCTGCGCTTGGCTGGCCTTCGAGGAACGCGATATTCGCCAGGATGACCGCGCCGCCGGGGATAACGGCCAACCACGGGCTGTGCCAGCGGTAGATGGACCACGCGGCGACATACGCCGAGAGGCAGGTGATGGAGTGGACGAGCGTCACGAACGGGAGGTTGTCGTTCGAGATATCGCCCTCGCGCACGACGACGTACCACTCGTGCATGCGCACGCGGAAGTCTGCCAGGCGGTCGCCGAGAGTAGCGCCATCGGCATATTGCTGGACAACGAGCACGACGAGCAGCGTGCCCAGCCCGAGGGCGATGGGGTGGAGGGCGACGGCGGGGAAGTGAATGCGAGCAGCAACCATGCCGATCAACAGGCCGCCAAGGGCTGTAGGCACCACCGGAGGCATATCTTGCACCCAGCCAGCCTGTTGAATGGAGATCGACACAGCAAGGAAGGTCATGAGCGCCGCGCCAAAGGTGAGCCAGTCTTCCCACGTCATTAACAAGCGCGGACGGGGGATAGACGTGCCGCGGAAGCGGCTTTCGCTGCGTTCCATCGATGGGTTCAGGCCTGCCATGACGGTACTCCGATGCCGCCCGGGCTCAACGCCAGGCTGAGGTCGTCACCCCTGTTCACCACATAGGTAAGGATATCGCTGGCTGTTAGTTCGCTGTACATGACAAGCGATGAGCGTTCGCCCCCGAAAGTGCTCGGGTCGAGCAGGACGACGGCCGCGCGCACTCCGCGTTGCGTGAGGGATTGCATGGCCGTGAGCCAGTGGTCGTCGGTCGAACTCGTGACCACGATCAGCGTCGTGTGACGGCCGAAGCGTCGCTGCTCTTCAAAGAGGATATTCCCGAGCGGGGCATCGCCTACGGCGTGCACGGTGGCGAGCGTCTCGAGGATGCGGGTCATCTGTTGCGTGCCGCGTTCGGGCTCGATCACTCGCAGGTCGCGCCCAAACGTGATCATTCCCACGGAGCGGTTCTGGACGAGGAAATGGCGGCAGATGCTGGCGGCGATGCGCACGCCGTACTC